>JAEKLF010000066.1 GCA_019509985.1 Burkholderiales bacterium
ATCATCGACGCCTCTGCGATGGCCCAGACCTTCGCGGCGCTGGCCACGGGCCTGCAGCGCTTCCGGCCCGAGCTGCACCACTGCGGCGTCGTGGCCAACCGCGTCGGCAGCCCGGCGCACGGCCGCATGGTCGGCGAGGGCCTGCCCGACGACCTGCCCTTGATCGCCGCGCTGCCACGCGACGCCGGCCTGAGCCTGCCCGAACGGCACCTGGGCCTCGTGCAGGCGCTGGAGCAGCCGGGGCTGGATGCCCAGCTCGACGCCTGGGCCGATGCCTGGGAGGCAGGCCTGCGGCCGGGCTTCGCGTTCAGGCCGATGAGCTTCAGCGTCGAACCCGAGCCGCCGCCGCCACCGCTGTTGGCGGGCCGCCGCATCGCCATCGCCCGCGACGCCGCCTTCGGCTTCATCTACCCGGCCAACGTCGACCTGCTGCGTGCCCTCGGCGCCGAGCTCGTCTCCTTCTCGCCGATTCGCCATGAGCCGCTGCCCGCCTGCGACGCGCTGTGGCTTCCCGGCGGCTACCCCGAGCTGTATGGCGAGGCCTTGAGCACCCACCCGACGCTGGCTGCAGCCCTTGCAGCGCACGTCGCCGCGGGCAAGCCGCTGCTGGCCGAGTGCGGCGGCATGCTGGCCCTGCTGGATGAGTTGACCGACGCCGAGGGCCGGGCCCACAAGATGGCCGGCCTGATGCCCGGCAGCGCCCGCGTGCAGCCGCGCCTGGCAGCCCTCGGCCTGCAGTCCCTGGACTGGCCCGAAGGCCCGCTGCGCGGCCACAGCTATCACTATTCGACGCTGGAGACGCCGCTCGCGCCCATCGCCCAGGCCAGCAACCCCAACGGCGGCAAGACGGCGGAGGCGCTGCACCAGCAGGGCTCGCTGCGCGCGAGCTACGTGCATCACTACTTCCCGTCCAACCCCGAGGCCGTCGCGGCCTTCTTCGGGACCCGGCCATGAGCCGCCAGTTCGATGCCGCGGCCCAGGCGGGCCTGTACGAAATCCTGGCCGCGCGGCGCGACTGCCGCCACTTCCTGCCCGGCCCGCCGCTGCCCGACGAGCAACTCGACCGCCTGCTCCAGGCCGCCCATCAGGCCCCTTCGGTCGGGCTGATGCAGCCCTGGCGCTTCATGCGCCTGCCGGGCCAGCGCTGGCGCGAGCGGCTGGCGCCACTCGTGCAGGCCGAGCGCCTGGCCACGGCCACCGCGCTCGGCCCGCGGGCTGATGAATTCCTGCGCCTGAAGGTCGAAGGCCTGCGCGATTGCGCGGAGCTGCTCGTCCTCATCCTCGCCGCCGATGACGGCACCGTGTTCGGCCGCCGCACGCTGCCGCAGGAGATGGCGCTGTGCTCGGCCGGCGCCGCGGTGCAGAACCTCTGGCTGGCGGCGCGGGCCGAGAACCTCGGCCTGGGCTGGGTGTCGATGTTCGACCCCGAGGCCCTGGCCAGCCTGCTGCGCCTGCCCGCCGGTGCCCGCCCGCTGGGCCTGCTCTGCCTCGGCCCCGTGCCGAGCTTCTACGACTTGCCGATGCTGGAGCAGGAAGGCTGGCGCCGGCGCCGCCCCCTGCAAGACCTGCTGATGGAGCCTCCCGACCATGGACATTGAACAACCGCCCGTCGACCGCGAACGCGTCGTCCCCACCGCCGAGCGCCGCGGCCTGGTCCTCGTGCACACCGGCGACGGCAAGGGCAAGAGCACGGCCGCCTTCGGCCTCGCGCTGCGCGCCCACGGCCGCGGCAAGGCCGTGCGCATCTACCAGTTCATGAAGGTGCCCAGCGCTCGCTTCGGCGAACACCGCGTGTTCGAGCAGCTCGGCGTGCCCATCGAGGGCCTGGGCGACGGCTTCTCGTGGAAGAGCAAGGACCTGGAGCACTCGGCCCAGCTCGCGCGCGACGGCTGGGCCAAGGCCGAGGCCGCGATCCGCGCGGGCGAGCACTTCCTCGTCGTGCTGGACGAGATCATGTATCCGCTGCGCTATGGCTGGGTGCCGCTGGAGCCGGTGCTGCAAGCCCTGCGCGAACGGCCGAGCCACGTGCACGTCGTGCTGACCGGCCGCGGGGCGCCGCAGGAGCTGATCGACGTGGCCGACACGGTCACCGAGATGACCATGGTCAAGCACCACTTCAAGGCCGGCGTGCCGGCGCAGCGGGGGATCGAGGATTGAATGTGTTGGTGATCTGCACGACCTGCGCCGGCGGCCAGGGCCAGGCCCTGCTGGAGGCCGTCGAGAACGAGGCCCTGGCACGCGACTGGCCGCTTCCCATTCGCGGCCAGGCCTGCATGGCCGCCTGCAAGCAGAGCTGCACGGCGGCGCTGCAGGGCGTGGGCAAGCACAGCTATCTGTTCGGGCAGCTGGCGCCCGACGCGGCCTGCGTCGCAGCGCTGCTGGCCGTGGCCGCCCAGCATGCCGAGCCGGGTGATGGTCTGCTCGCCTTGGACCGCCGCCCCGACCGCCTCAAGAGCGGCCTGGTGGCACGGCTGCCACCGCTGCCATGAACCTGCTGCTGCCGTTGGCCATGGGCGTGGCCTTGGCGGTTGACCGCCTCGGCGAACCGCCCGCCTGGGCGCACCCGGTCGTGGGCATGGGGCGCTATCTGGGGCTGTTCCGGCTCACCCGGCTGCCCGCCGCGCTGGGCTTCATCGCCGGCGCGCTGGCCTGGCTGGCCGGCGCGGCCGCGGTGGGCTTCATCGCGCTGTGGCTGGAGGGCTGGGTGCTGATCGCGCTGCAGCCCTGGGCGTCGCCGCTGCGCCTGGCCGCTGCCGCCGTGCTGATCGGCCTGCTGCTCAAGCCCCTGCTCGCCTGGCGCATGCTGGCCGACGAGGCGATGGCCGTGGAGGCCGCGTTGGGCGAGTCGCTGAACGCCGGCCGCGCGCGGCTGTCGCGCCTCGTCAGCCGCGACACGTCGGCGCTGACGGAGACCGAGGTCCGCGAGGCCGCCGTCGAGACGCTGGCCGAAAACCTCAACGACTCGGTCATCGCGCCACTGTTCTGGTTCGCCATCCTCGGCCTGCCCGGCGCGGCGATCTACCGCTTCGCCAACACGGCCGACGCGATGTGGGGCTACCGCGATGAGCGCGAGTGGTGCGGCAAATGGGCCGCACGGGTGGACGATGTGCTGTCCTGGCTGCCGGCACGGCTGACGGCCCTGGTACTGCTGCCGCCGGCGCTGGGCACGTTGCTGCGCGAAGCACGCCGCACGCCCTCGCCCAACAGCGGCTGGCCGATGGCGGCGATGGCGCTGCGGCTGGATGTGCGCCTGGGCAAGCCGGGCGTCTACACGCTGCACGCTGGCGGGCGGCCCGCCGAGGCCGGCGCCGTGCAGGCCGCCTGCACCGTCGCCCGGCAGGCCGTCATCGCCGGCGCCGTGCTGATCGCCGCGCTGGCCTGGGCCGTGAGGATGCCCGCATGAAGCCCTGGCAAGCCGAACACGGCGGCCCCGACGGCGGCCCGACTGTCGAGCACGACTTCTCGACGAATGCCAGCCCGCTGGGCCCGCCGGCCGCGTTGTGGCAGGCCGTGCAGCAGGCGGATCGCCAGGCCTACCCCGACCCGCAGTACGGCGCGTTGCGCCGGCGCCTGGGCGAGGCTCATAGCACCGACGCCGAACTGCTGCTGCCCACGGCCGGCGGCGCCGAAGGCATTCGCCGCCTGACGCTGGCCGCGCTGCTCACCGGGCACCGCGAAGTCTGGGTGCCGCAGCCGGGCTTTGGCGACTACGCCGCCGCAGCGCAGGCGCTGGGCCTAGCCGTGCAGCCCTATGCCGACCCGGCCGACATCCGCCCGACGGCATCCGCCCTGGTCTGGCTCTGTGAGCCCTGCAACCCGACCGGCGCGAGCACGACAGACTGGCCCGACCTTGACGGCCATCTCGTCGCCATCGACCGCGCCTACGAGCCGCTACGCCTGCAAGGCGACGCGCCCGCGCTGCCACCCAAGGCCTGGCAACTGATCTGCCCGAACAAGGCCCTGGGCCTGACTGGCGTGCGCGCGGGCTACATCGTCGCGCCCGCGGCCGATGACGCCTGGGCGCGGGCGCAGTCGCTGGCGCCGAGCTGGGTGCTGTCGGCCGAAGGCGTGGCCCTGCTGATGCTTTGGCATGACGACGCGACGACGAGCTGGCTGGCCGACGCACGCGCCCAGTTGCGCGAATGGACCACCACCCAGCGCGCCATGCTGACCGGCGAGGACTGGCAACAGCGGCCCAGCTGCACGAACTTCTGGCTCGCCCGCCCGCCGCGGCCCGACATTGCGTTGCGCCTGCGTGAGCGCAATATCCGCGTGCGCGACGCGACCTCATTCGGCCTGCCGGGCTGGGTGCGCGTGTCGGCCCAGCCGCGCCGCGCCCAAGCCGCGCTGCAACAGGCCCTACTTGAAATCGAAAGCGAAGACGCATGAGCTCCGCACGAAGGGTGCACCGATGACCGCCAAGGCAGTGATGGTGCTGGGCACGACCAGCGGCGCCGGCAAGAGCTGGCTCGCCACGGCGCTGTGCCGCTGGTATGCGCGCCAAGGGCTGAAGGTGGCGCCTTTCAAGGCGCAGAACATGAGCAACAACGCGCGCGTCGTGCCAGGGCTGGACCGTCGCATGGGTGAGATCGGCAGCGCCCAGTACTTCCAGGCCCTGGCCGCACGCCGCGTGCCCGAGGTGCGCATGAACCCCGTGCTGCTCAAGCCCGAGGCCGACACGCGGAGCCAGGTCGTCGTGCTGGGCGAAGTGGACGAGGCGCTGTCGCGCATGCCCTGGCGTGAGCGCAGCGCGCAGCTGTGGCCGCATGCCGAAGCCGCGCTGCACGAGCTGATGGCCGAGAACGATGTCGTCGTCATCGAAGGCGCGGGCTCGCCGGCCGAGATCAACCTGGCGGCCAGCGACTACGTCAACCTCGGCACCGCGCGCGCATCCCGGGCCGCCTGCCTGCTCGTCACCGACATCGACCGCGGCGGCGCCTTCGCCCACCTCTACGGCACCCACCAGCTGATGCCGAGCGACGTGCGCGCGCAGATCAAGGGCTTCGTGCTGAACCGCTTTCGCGGCGACGCCGGCCTGCTGTCGCCCGGCCCCGAGCAGTTGCAGCTGCTGACCGGCGTGCCCACCATCGCGACGCTGCCGATGTGGCGCGGCCATGGGCTGCCCGAGGAAGACGGTGTGTTTGATGACGTGGCCACCGGCAGCGGCCTGCACATCGCCGTCGTCGCCTACCCTCGCATGTCCAACCTCGACGAGTTCCAACCGCTGCGCCAGCTGCCCGGCGTGCGCCTGTCCTGGGCGCGCGAGCCCAAGGACCTGGCGGGCGCCGACTGGGTCATCCTGCCCGGCTCCAAGTCCACCGCGGCCGACCTGGCCTGGCTGCGCGAGCAAAAGCTCGATGCCGCCATCAACAGCCACACCGGCCCGGTGCTGGGCATCTGCGGCGGCCTGCAGATGCTGGGCGAGGCGCTGATCGACACCCAGGGCGTGGACGGCAATGCGCCTGGCCTGGGCCTGCTGCCGCTGGTCACCGTGTTCGAGACGCAGAAGCTGCTGCTCGACACCGCCGTCGCCTTCGACCCGCTGGACGGCCCGTGGGCGCCGCTGAGCCTGGTGCACGCACGCGGCTACGAGATCCGCCACGGCCGCACGCGCGCCCACCCCGCCTTCGAGGCGCCGCGCGTGGCGCTGCGCAATGCCGACGGCGAGGCCATCGGCTGGCAGGCTGGGCAAGTGCTGGGCGTCTACGCCCACGGCCTGTTCGAACAGCCGGCCGTGATGCAGGCGCTGTTCGGCCACGGCCCCGGCGTCATCAAACCTCTGGACGCCGTCTTCGATGGCCTGGCGGACTTCATTGACCTGCACTTCCAGCCGGGCAAGATCGCGGGCTTGATCGCCTGAGGAGAAGACCATGCGCCGCCTGCTGCTGACCGCCCTGCTGACCGTCCCATTCGCCGCCCAAGCCTGGGGGCCGGATGGCCACCAGACCGTGGCGACGATTGCCGCCGGCCTCATCAAGGGCAGCCCGGCCGAGGCCCGCGTGAAAGCGCTGCTCGGCGACATCACGCTGCCGCAGGCGGCCGTCTGGGCCGACTGCGCCAAGGGCGTGTCGACCAGCCAGCACTTCAGCTACCCCTCGCCCGGCAGCTATGCCGAGTGTGCGCCGCTGGAGACGCCGGCACGCATCGCCGAGATGGCCGACTACGTGCGCCGCAACACCCACCAGTGCACCCTCGGCATCGGCGAGGACACCTGCCACAAGCAGACCCACTACGTCGACGTGGCCCTGCAGCGCAGCCGCTACCTGCTCGGCTTCACCGGCACGCGGACTGACGACGTCGTCGGCGCCATCCAGGCCGCCATCCTCGTGCTGCAGAGCAAGCCGGCGCCAGCCCAGCCCAGCTTCAAGAGCCCACGCGAGGCCCTGCTCGTGCTGACCCATCTCGTCGGCGACATCCACCAGCCGCTGCATGTCGGCTCCATCTACCTCGACGCCCAGGGCCAGCGCGTGGACCCCGACAAGAAAGGCGGCCTGGACCCGGCCACGTTTACTGTCGGCGGCAACAGCATCTATGTCGTCTCGGCCACGCCGGTGGTGGCGGCGCCCGTGGCGCCGCCACAGGATGACAACGACGAGCCGGACGGGCCCGTCGGCGCCGGCCACTTCGGCCCGCTGAAGCTGCACGCGGTCTGGGACGGCGTGCCGGACAAGTTCAAACCCAAGCGCGTCGACGCCGCCTGGCTGGCCGAGGCGCGCAAGGTCCGCCCCAACCAAGGCGACCCCATCGACTGGCCGGCCCGCTGGGCCACGCAGTCACTGGACCAGGCCGGCCTGGCCTTCGAGGGCCTGAAGTTCTCGCCCAAGCAGGGCTCGCATTGGACGACCAGCCTGCCGAATGGCTACAGCGCCAAGGCGGATGCGATCAAGCGGCAGCAGTTGACGGCGGCGGGGGCGAGGCTGGCGTTTGTGTTGAAGGCGGTGTTTGCGGACTGACGGGCTCCTCACGCGATGGCGATCCGCGGGCCGCCGCCCTCGACTTACGCGTTGAGACCAACGTTTGATCTGTCGCTTGCCCTGCAAGCCTTACTCTTTGAACACCTTGACGATGAACCCGTACTCGCGGAGCTTGCTCGCCATCTCGGGCACATAGCCGTCCTTTGGCACCAATGCGGCCGCACGAGACAGATCTTGTTTCGCCAGCGCGCGATCACCCATTGCCTCGTAGGACAGGGCTCGTTGATAAAACGCCGCACCGTAGTCAGGCTGCTTGGGAATGCCCTGGGTCATGGCTTCGACAGCTTCGCCATAGCGACCAGCCTGATGCAGCGTCTTCGCCGTGTGGTAGTAGACGGCCATGCCGGGCCCGGTGCCAGGTCCGTCTTCGTCGAACTGCCGTGCCAGTTGGAGTGCCTCGAGAGCGGCCTCCAACTTTCCTTCCTCGCGCAGGTAGGCGCCGAGCATCACGTATGGCCAAACATCCGTCGGTCGGGCCGCGAGGATGGATTGCCGCTGATCTTCTACCGCCGCGCTCCAGCGCCGCATCTCGCGATATGACTGCGCTCTTGCCTGGAGGACGAGCGCTCTCGCTCCGGCGGGCAAGTCAAGTTTCAAACATTGAGTCAATGGCTCGATGGACTCGGCGTGGCGCTTTGCTTGCAACTCTTGGACGCCTTGTTGGCACACCGCAGGTTGAGCGCAGGCCGCGGTAGACACGAGGCCAATGACAAGTGAAAGGGCAAGGTGCTTCATCGATAGATAACCAAGTTTCCCCACAGGCATAACGCTTGGCGAACTATGCCCATAACGCGACCGGAATTCACACGCTTTTCAACCTGGCTGGTTCCTATCCCCAACCGAGTAGCCGGTCAAACCCACCCCCATGCGGCCACACCGCAGCCAGCGTCGTCGCATCCGCCCCAAACCACCGCGCCAGCTCCGTACCCAGCTGATCGGTCGCCGTCGTCGGCAGCCACACGCCCTGCGCCACGTCGTCCGGCCCGCCCACCGTCAGGTCGGGCATGCGGCCCAGCAGCTTGCTGCCATTCCCTGATCCAGTGCCACGCGCCGCGCCGCCAACGACAAAGTGGTGGTTGCCCCAGGCGTGGTCGGTGCCGCTGCCGTTGCTGGCGAAGGTGCGGCCGAAGTCGCTGGCGCTGAACAGGGTCACGCAGTCGGCCAGGCCCAGGCTGATCATCGCCGTGTTGAAGGCCGTGACGGCGGCGTCGATCTCGGCAAAGGCTTCGGCCTGGCGTTGCAGCTGGTCGTCACCATGCGTGTCGAAGCCGCCGATGGACGTGAAGAAGCATTGGCGCGACAGGCCCAATGCGCCGCGCGCGGCGATGAGCTTGGCGGCCATGCCGAGCTGGCGGCCCAGGTCGGTGTCGGGGAAGGTGGTGCTGACGCTGCTGGCGGCCAGCGCGGCGGACAGCACGCGCTGCACCTCCAGGCTGCGGCCCATCATGTTCAGCCAGGTCTGCTCGAAGGGATGGCTGCGCGCCTCGGCCAACGTGGCGGCGATGGCGGCCGAGAGCGGGTCGCTGCCGGCCCTGGCGTTGGGGTCGTAGAAGTCGAAGCCAAAGCGGCCCGAGGACGACACGCGGTAGGGCGTCAGTGACTTGTCGCCGGCCTCCCAGATGTTGCCGCCAGACAGGCTGAGCGCCGCGTAGCCGCGGTTGGTCTGGCCTTCGGCCAAGGCGCGTTCCAGCAGGCGCCCGCCCCAGCCGTTGCGCGGCGGCGCTTCGACGACGCCGCTCTGCCAGGCGCCCTGCTGGTCGCTGTGCGAGAACAGGTTGTAGGGCAGCGGCACGCTGTGCGCGTCGTACTGCGCCTTGGTGGTGGGCTGCAGCAGCGGGCCGATGTTGGCGACGACGCTGGCTTGGGCCGAATTGATCAGGCCTTGCAGGCCGGTGAACGCCGGGTGCAGGGCCAGGCCGGCGGCGTTGGACAGGCTCAGCGGCAGCAACGTCGCCTTGTCGAGCGCGAGGTTGGGCCGCGCGCGTTGGTAGGCGGTGTAGCGCGCGTCGTTCGGCACGAGCAGGTTGTTGCCGTCGTTGCCGCCGAACATGAAGAGGCAGACCAGCGCGCGGTAGTCGCCCGCCGCCGGCGCAGTTTCGGCCAGCGCACGCATCTGGGCCCAGGGATTGAGCGCGGCAACGGCGCTCATCTGCAAGAGGTGGCGGCGCTTCATCGCTGGATCACATGGTCGGGGCTGAGGGCGGTGACAATCAACGCAGCCTTGACCTTGTCGGTCTTGCCCTTGATCGCGCCGACGAGGGTGGTCAGGCGGTCGCGGGTGGTCGCGCTCATGCCGAGGTTGAAGAAGAGCAGGTCGAGGCGGTCGATCAGCGCGGTCGCGTCGAGCGCCGCCAGGCCGGCGAGATCGAGGTTGAGGCGGTGCGCCTCGGGCCAGCCGTAGCCGCCGCTGTTGATGAGCTCGGCAAAGAAGTTCAGCGAACCGGCGACGGCCGTCTCGCCGCTGATCTGGAACTCGGGTGCGACCCAGCCCTGTGCCGCGATGGGCCCGGCGGGGCGGTAGCCGGGCGAGTAGAAGTTGAAGACCGAGGGCGCCAGCAGGGGGCTCTGGCCGAGGGCGTCGTCGCTGCTGTCGAGATACTGGATGCGGTTGAGGCCGCTGCTGCTCTTGGCTCCCAGGCCACGCAGGAAGTTGGCGAAGCGGATGACGGGCTCGCGCTGCTTGGCGACGTTGGTGGCCGGGTTGTCGCCACGCGCTTCGGCGTCCATCAGCACGGCGCGCACGACGGCCTGCAGGTTCCCGCGCGTGCCGGTGCCGTCGTTGACGAACACGGCGGCGACGCGGCCGACGTATGCCGGGCTGGGGTTGCTCGTCACGAGCCGCTGGATCAGCTGCCTGGCGAAGAAGGGCGGTACGTTGGCGTGCTGGAAGATGGTGTCCAGCCCATCGGCCATGTCCTTCTCGGGCGTCTGGCCACCGGTCAGCGTCTTGCCGTCGAGCAGGGTCTTGTCGGCTGCGGAGTGGTAGCCGGCCCAGGCCTTCATCGGCACGGTCCACAGCGCCTCGACGTTGTCGTCGTGGTTGTGGAACTGGCCGGCCTTGGTGTTGTCCAGCCCGCCGAAGCTCCAGCCGCTGAAGGCCTTGGCAAAACCCTTGACGACGGTCTCGTCGTAGGTGGGCTGGGTCTTGCCGGCCGAGTCGAGCTTGGGGGTGCCGTCGGCATTGAGCTGAATGAGGCCGATGGAAAACAGCTGCAGCACCTCACGCGCGAAATTCTCGTTCGGGTGGGTGCCCTTGGCGGCGTCTTCCTTCTCGCTCTCCAGCATGTTGAGGTAGTAGCCCATGGCTGGGTGCAGGGCCACGTCCTGCAGCAGCGTGCGCCAGTTGCCGAAGGCATTGCGGTTGAGCATGTCCAGGTAGCTGCTCATCGCCGCGGGGCGGATGTCGGGCGCGATGTTGCTGATGACGAAGATCTGCAGCAGAGCCCAAGTGACTCGCGCGCGCAGCTGGTCTTCGCCGTTCAGCCACTGCTGCCAGATGGCCTCGTAGCTCATCTCCTCGCTGATTTGCGGCTTCTCGCCGGCCTTTTGGTCGCGGCCGCGCTGGCTGTTCAGATAGTCCACGTGCAGCGCCGCGGGCTTGCTGAACTGGCTGGTCAGCCAGGCGTCAAAACCCTGGGCCACGAGGGCATCCACTTGCGTCGGGCCGGTGGCGCCGAAGCTGGCCTGGCTCAGGAAGCGGGCCGCGTCGCGGCGGCTGAGGGCCGGTGTCGTCGGCGTGCTGGGCGGGGGGTCGGCAGCGGTGGGCGCCGCAGGCGCGGTGGCGCCTGAGTCCGCACCGCCGCCACCACCGCAGGCAGCCAGCAATGCCGCCGCAGTCACGGCCGCCGAGGTTGTGCTTGCGCTCAAGTCAGGCCAGGCCTGCTCGAGCTCCATCGTGTCGGTCTTGTCGCCCACCGCGCCTCCCGCTTCGCGGTGCGACTGTAGGCAGGCACGCCGATTGCTGACGTGAGCAAAGGTGACGAATGTTGCTGCGCCGGCGTGCTTTAGCTCAAGCCGCCGCGGCCTCGGGCAGTTTGGCGATGACCTTGATCTCGAACTGGAAGCCGTAGAGCCAGGTCACGCCGACGCCGGTCAGCGTTGGGTGCGGCGCCTCGCCCCAATGGGCCATCACCACGGGCCACACGCGCTCGAAGTTCTGCTCGGGGTCGACGATGTACACGGTCACATCGATCACGTCGCTGAACGCGCAGCCGGCCGCGGCCAGAACGGCGTTCAGGTTCTCGAAGGCCAGCTGCACCTGCTGCGCCAGCTCGGGCTCGGGGGAGCCATCGGGTCGGCTGCCCACCTGGCCCGACACGAACAGGAAGCCGTTGGAGCGGATGGCCGGCGAGTAGCGGTTGCGCTCGTACAGCGCCTGGCGTCCGGTGGGGAACACAGCATCGCGGGGAGAAGACATGGGGATCGCTTTCGGGATGGAAGACATGCGTCCACTTTAGGCACGCCGCCCCGGGTGATAAACCGGCCCGCCCCACAATCAGTTTTTGCCGTCACCAAACAATCGGGGGCCGACACCATGGACCGTTTCGATGCGCTGCAGGCCTTTGCCCGCGTCGTGGAGACCGGCAGCTTCACCAAGGCCGCCCGCGCGCTGGACGTGAGCAACACCACCGTCACGCAGCTGGTCCAACAGTTGGAAGCGCGCCTGCGCGTGAAGCTGCTGCACCGCACCACACGGCAGGTGCGCGTGACCGACGACGGCGCCGCCTACTACGAGCGTGTGGTGCGCCTGCTGGCCGACCTGGAGGACGCCGACACCGGTCTGTCCGACGCCGCCGCGGCGCTGCGCGGCCGGCTGCGCGTGGACGTGCCCAGCCCGCTGGCGCGGCTGGTTCTGGTGCCGGCGCTGCCCGACTTCCACGCCCGCTACCCCGACATCGAGCTGCACCTGGGCGTGAGCGACCGCATGGTGGACGTCATCGGCGACCACGTCGACTGCGTGCTGCGCGGCGGCGAGCTGGCCGACTCCACGTTGATGGCCCGTCGCGTCGGCGAACTGGCCATGGGCATCTACGCCGCGCCGGCCTACCTGCAACGCGCCGGCCGGCCGGCGCACCCGCGCGACCTGGCCGACGACGCGCACCGGATGGTCGGCTACCTGCGCTGGCGCGGCGGCCGCATCGCGCCGGTCACGCTGCACCGCGACGGCGAAGCCGTGCCCGTGCACGCCCGCCACGCGCTGGCGGTGGACGACGGCAATGCCTACCTTGCCGCCGGCGTGGCCGGCCTGGGCGTGCTGTGCGTGCCGCGCTACATGGCCGAGCCGCACGTGGCGCGCGGCGAGCTGCTGCCGCTGCTGGACGGCTGGCGCGTCGAACCGATGCCGCTGTACGTGGCCTTCCCGCCGCACCGGCACGTCAGCGCCAAGCTGCGCACCTTCATCGACTGGGTGGTGGACGTGCTGGCGCGCCAGCCCGACATCGCGCCGGGCTGAACCGGGCTCGGGCAGCGGTCAAGCGGCTGTCAGGCGCTGGTACTTTTCCATCAACGTCTCGCGCGTCTCGATGTGCGCAGGGTTGATGGGAATGCAGGCCACCGGGCACAGCATCACGCACTGCGGCTCGTCGAAATGGCCCACGCACTCGGTGCACTTGTCCGGCGCGATCTGGTAGTACTCCTCGCCCATGCTGATCGCATTGTTCGGGCAGGCAGGCTCGCAGACGTCGCAGTTGATGCACTCATCGGTAATCATCAGCGCCATCGTCAGCCCTCCTTCTTCTTGCAGCGCTCGTCCAGCCGCGCCAGCACGCCGGGCGACACGAACTCCGCCACCTCGCCGCCCAGCGTCGCTATCTCTCGAACGAAGGTGCTGGACGTGTACTGGTGATGCTCGCCGGGCGTCAGGAAGATGGTCTCGACCTCGGGCATGAGCTTGCGGTTCATGCCGGCCATCTGGAACTCGTATTCGAAGTCGCCGCCAGTGCGCAGGCCACGCACGACGACGCGGCCGGCGTGCGCCCGCACGAAGTCGCGCAGCAGGCCGTCGAAGGCGAATACCTCCACATTGCCCAGGGGTGCCGCGGCCTCCTGCACCATCGTCAGCCGCTCTTCCAACGAGAACAGCGTCTTCTTGTGATGGCCCACCGCCACCGCCAGCACCAGGCGCTCGAACATGCCGGCCGCGCGGCGCATCAAGTCCTCGTGGCCCAGTGTGATCGGGTCGAAGGTGCCGGGGTAGACGGCCGTGATCTGCGTGCGGGAGGTCATGGGACCGGATTGTCCTCGCGTCGCAAGAGTAGGTAATGCACTGCGCCGGCACGCCCCTGGCGCCAGGCGGTGAATCCGGGCGGCGGCGCGATGTCGCGAGGGGACTCCACGTAGATCAGCCCGCCCTCGGCCAGCAGCGGCACGGCGGCGGCCAGCGCGCGGTCGAACAGGTCGTCCGCGAACGGCGGGTCGAGAAAGATCAGGTCGAAACGGTCCGGGCAGGCCAGCATCCAGTTCAGCGCATTGGCGCGGTGGATGGTGATGGCGGTGGCCTGCAGGCGCTTCTGGCTGGCCCGCAGGCCGTCCACCAGCGCCGCCTCGCGCTCGATCATCACGACGGCCTCCGCCCCGCGCGACGCGGCCTCGAACCCCAGCGCCCCGCTGCCCGCAAAAGCGTCCAGCACCCGCCAACCGTTCAGCGTCTGGCCCAGCCAGTTGAACAGCGTCTCGCGGATGCGGTCGGACGTCGGCCGCAGGCCGGGCAGATCGGGCACGGGCAGCTTGGAGCGCTTCCACTGGCCGCCGATGATCCTGACCTCACCCATCACTGCCGAACGGGGATGCCGCGCGCCGCCATCAGCGCCTTGGCCTCGCCCACCGTGTGCTCGCCGAAATGGAAGATGCTGGCGGCCAGCACGGCGTCGGCGCCGCCGAGGGTGATGCCGTCGGCCAGGTGACCCAGCGTGCCGACACCGCCCGAGGCGATGACCGGCACCGGCACGGCGTCGGACACCGCGCGGGTCAGTTCGAGGTCGAAGCCGGCCTTGGTGCCGTCGCGGTCCATGCTGGTCAGCAGGATCTCGCCGGCGCCAAACTCGGCCATCTTGCGTGCCCACTCGACGGCATCCAGGCCGACGTTCTTGCGGCCGCCGTGGGTGTAGACGTCCCAGCCGGAGCCATCGGCGCGGCGCTTGGCATCGATGGCGACGACGATGCACTGGGCGCCGTACTTGTCGCTGGCGGCGCGGATCAGCTCGGGATCGGCCACGGCTGCGGAGTTGAACGAAACCTTGTCGGCGCCGGCGTTCAACAGCCGCCGCACGTCGGCCACGGCGCGCACGCCGCCGCCCACCGTCAGCGGGATGAAGACCTTGGACGCGACGGCTTCGATGATGTGCAGGATGAGGTCGCGCCCGTCGCTGGTGGCGGTGATGTCGAGGAAGGTCAGCTCGTCGGCGCCCTGCTCGTTGTAGCGCGCGGCGATGTCCACCGGGTCGCCCGCGTCGCGCAGGCCCACGAAGTTGACGCCCTTGACCACGCGGCCGGCGGTGACGTCGAGGCAGGGAATGATGCGTTTGGCGAGCATGACGGGGGATACGGAAAAGGAGCCTGGATTATTCCTTTGCTGATTAGGGCTTCGCAGCGCTATCGAAGCGACGCCCAATCGCGGTTGCCCAACCCACCCCACGGAGACAACGATGAGACTGCCTACCCCTGCCCTGCTCGCCGCGACCCTTGCCCTGGGCGCCGCCGCCGCTTCGGCCCACACGGTGACCTATGTTGGCACGCTGAGCAACCTGGGCGAACCGGCGACGGCCGCCGGATCGCTCGGCACGGGCTCGGTGTCGGTGGCCTTCGATGACGACACCTTCATGATGACGGTGAACGTCAGCTTCAGCGGGCTGAGCGGCACGTCGACGGCCAGCCACATCCACTGCTGCACGAGCGCAGCCGGCACCGGCTCGGCCGGTGTCGCCACGCCGTTGCCCACCTTCCCGGGCTTCCCGCTGGGCGTCACGTCGGGCAGCTATTCCCAGACCTTCGACCTGGCGCAGGCCTCGAACTGGAATCCGGCCTTCATCACCGCCAACGGTGGCACGGCGTCGGGCGCCTTCGCGGCCTTTGCGACCGGGCTGGCCGGCGGCAAGGCCTATCTGAACATCCACTCGTCGATCTCGGGCGGCGGCGAGGTGCGGACCTTCCTGGTGCCGTCAGCCGTGCCCGAGCCTGAGACCTACGCGCTGATGCTGGCCGGCCTGGGTCTGCTGGTGCTGCGCCGGCGCAGCCTCGGGCACTGAATCAGAGTCCGCCCGAATCGCGGAGCGGTTTTCGGGCAGGCGCTGAGCCGCTCCAGAGCCGGCCCGTGCATGCGCTGCGTGTCGCTCGATCCGGCACGCATCGCCGTCTCGCTCGGGGGGACCGGTTGACGTTCCCGCCAGACGAAGGTTTGCGGCTCAGCCGGCCGCTGCGATGAGTTCGTCCGCCCGCACCTGGGCGGCCGCGAAGTCCAGCGCACCGGTGTAGATGGAGCGGCCGCAGATGACGCCCTCGACGCCGTCGCCCATGACGGCGCACAGGCGCTCGATGTCCGCGATGTCTGAAAGGCCGCCCGAAGCGATCACGGGAATCGTGAGCGCCTGGGCGAGCTTGACCGTGGCCTCGATGTTGATGCCGGTCAGCATGCCGTCGCGGCCGATGTCGGTGTAGATGACGCCTTCGATGCCGTAGTCCTCGAACTTCTTGGCCAGGTCGATGACCTCGTGGCCGGTCAGCTTGCTCCAGCCGTCGGTGGCGACCTTGCCGTCCTTGGCGTCCAGGCCGACGATGATGTGGCCGCCGAAGGCGCTGCAGGCGTCCTTCAGGAAGCCGGGGTTCTTCACCGCAGCCGTGCCGATGATGACGTAGCTGAGGCCGTCGTCCAGGTAGCGCTCGATGGTGTCGAGGTCACGGATGCCGCCGCCGAGCTGGATGGGGATCTCGTCGCCGATCTCCTTGATGATGGCCTTGATGGCCGGCTCGTTGACCGGCTTGCCCGCGAAGGCGCCGTTCAAGTCCACCAGGTGCAGGCGCCGCGCGCCGGCGTCGAGCCAGCGTCGCGCCATCGCGGCGGGGTCTTCGCCGAAGGTGGTGGAGTCGTTCATGTCGCCTTGCTTGAGGCGGACACAGCGACCGTCTTTCAGGTCGATGGCGGGAATCAGCAGCATGGCCGAGGGCTGAGGGGCTGGAGGAGAAGGAAGGCGGGGGACGAGAAAGCGCAGACCCGTTCAGGGTTTCCAGTGAAGGAAGTTGCGGTAGAGGGCGAGGCCCAGCGCAGCACTTTTCTCGGGGTGGAATTGGGTCGCAAAAATGTTATCCCGCGCTACGGCACAGGTAAAGCGGGCACCGTAGTCGGTCTCGCCGGCACTGTGGCGCGGATCCGCCGTTGTGGCATAGAAACTGTGGACGAAATAGAACCAGCTCTCGTCCGGAATGCCATCCCAAAGTGCATGCGGCTGGGCCTGGTGCACGCGGTTCCAGCCCATCTGCGGCACCTTGAAGCGGCTGCCGTCCTCCTGCAGCCGGCCTTCGAGTCGAAAGCGCTGCACGCGCCCGGGAATGAGGCCCAGGCCCGGCGTGTCCTGCTCCTCGCTGTGGTCCAGCAGCATCTGCATGCCCACGCACACGCCCAGCAGCGGCTTGGTGGCGGCGGCTTCGAGCACGGCCTCCTTGACGCCGGAGTCGGCCAGCTCGCGCATGCAGTCGCGCATCGCGCCCTGGCCCGGCAGCACGACGCGCTCGGCGGCACGCACCACTTCGGGGTCGCAGGTGATGGCGACATCGAAGCCCTGGCCCACGGCTGCATGGATGACGGCCTGCGACACCGAACGCAGGTTGCCCATGCCGTAGTCGACGACGGCGACGGTGCGGCTCACAGCGCGGCCTCACGCGACAGGTCGACCAGTGCCTCGCCCAGCGCACGCACGGCCGGGTCGGAGACGGCCTGGTCGGCCTTGGGGAAGGTGACGCGCAGCTTCCAGATCGAGCCGCTGCCGCTCCACAACAGCACATGGGTGCGCAACGCCGGCTTGGCCGGCGGCTCGATGAGGGCCGAGCCCACCAGCGCCTCCACACCGGCCTGGCCGCGCGGTTCGTACTGGCCCTGCATGTCGCTCACTTTCGCGTCGCGTTGCTTCTGCCACATGTAGGTGATGCCGGCAAAAGCCTGCTGGAATTCGTTCATCAGCCGCGGGTCCCGCGGCACGTCCTCGATGACGCCCAGGCCGGCGCGGTAGATGTAGACGTCGGCCCACATGCCGCTGGGGTGCTGGTAGCGCACGCTGCAGCCCTGGCCCGGATTGGCGGCTTCGAAGCTGTGGGTGCCGGTGCGCTGGAAGCCGGGGCCGAGGATCTGCGGCAGCTCCTGCTGGGTGCGCGGGTGAACGCAGGGCTCACCCTGCTGGGCCTGCGCACCGGCGGCCGCCAGCGCCAGCGTGATGGCGGCCAGCCAGCGGGTCACAGCGAGCCCTTCGTCGACGGGATGACGCCCGCCGAGCGCGGGTCCGGCGTCGTCGCCATGCGCAGCGCGCGGCCGAAGGCCTTGAACATCGTCTCGGCCTGGTGGTGGGCGTTGTGGCCCTTCAGGTTGTCGATGTGCACCGTGGCCAGCGCGTGGTTGACGAAGCCCTGGAAAAACTCGAAGGTGAGCTGGGTGTCGAAGGCGCCGATGCTGCCAGCCGTGAACTTGACGTCCATGTGCAGGCCCGGGCGGCCGGACAGGTCGATGACGACGCGCGACAGCGCCTCGTCCAGCGGCACGTAGCTGTGGCCGTAGCGCGTCAGGCCCGCCTTGTCGCCCACCGCCTTGGCGACGGCCAGGCCCAGCGTGATGCCGACATCCTCGACGGTGTGGTGGCCGTCGATGTGCAGGTCGCCCTCGCAGGCGACGTCCAGGTCGATCAGGCCGTGGCGGGCGATCTGGTCCAGCATGTGGTCGAAGAAGCCGATGCCGGTGGACAGCCTGGACTGGCCCGTGCCGTCGAGGTTGATGCGCACGGTGATGCGCGTCTCGCGGGTGTTGCGGGTGACTTCGGCAACTCGTGAAGCGACGGGTTCGGTGGTCATGACAGACAGCTCGGGAGTTCGGCCAGCAGCCGGGTGTTTTCATCGGGCGTGCCGATGGTGATTCGCAAGCAGTTCGCCAGCAGCGGGTGCATGGCCGAGACGTTCTTGATGAGCACGCCTCGTGCCTTCAGCACCGCAAATGTGGCGGCCGCGTCCTGCACCCTGGCCAGAATCATATTGCCCTGGCTGGGCCAGGGTGTGACGCCGGGCAGCGCCTGTAGCACGGAGAAGACGCGCTCGCGCTGCTGGCGCAGCTCAGCGGCCTGGGCGGCGTAGACGTCGGCATGCTCCAGCGCGAACAGGGCGGCCTCGGCGTTCAGCACGCTGACGTTGAAGGGCGGGCGCAGCTTCTCGACCTGCTCGACCAGCTCGGCCGCCCCGCACAGGTAGCCGATGCGCACGCCGGCCAGGCCGAACTTGCTCATCGTCCGCATGACGAGCACATGCGGGTGGCGGGCCATCAAGGCCAGGCTGTCACCGATCGCAAACGGCTGGTAGGCCTCGTCCATGACCACCAGCCCCGGCGCCGCCGCGACGATGCGCTCGATGGCGGCCGCGTCCCAGAGGTTGCCGGTCGGGTTGTTGGGATAGGACAGGTAGATCAGCGCCGGCTGGTGCTCCGCAATGGCCGCCAGCATGGCCGCCTCGTCCAGCTCGAAGTCCTCGGCGCGCAGTGGCACGCCGACGAAGCGCAGATGCTGGTGGCGCGCCGACATCTCGTACATGACGAAGCTGGGCAGCGGCGACAGGATGACCGCACCCGGCTTGGAGACGGCCAGCGTCAGCAGGCTGATGAGCTCGTCCGAGCCATTGCCCAGCGTGATGCCGCAGGACTCCGGCAGGCCGGCGTGGCGCTTCAGCGCGGCGGCCAGGTCGGCCGTGCGCTCGGCCGGATAGCGGTTGATGGCGACGGCGCCGAGGCGCTGGCCCAATGCCTGCTGCAGCTCGGGCGACAGCCGGTAGGGGTTCTCCATCACGTCCAGCTTGACGAAGCCGGTGCTGGGCTGGACGGCGTAGGCCTGCGCGGCGAGCACGTCGGGGCGGATCTGGGCGAGGGCCTGGTCGAGACTCATGGTGGGCTGACGAGGGGGTTGAGCACCTGCACGCTGTCGTAGACGGCCTCGTGCGGCAGGGCGAGGCTGAGCAGGCGGGTGCAGCCCTGGGCCTTGGCGCTGGCGACGACCAGTGCGTCGGCGAAAGGCAGGCCGAAGCGGCTCTCCAGCGACCAGGCGGATTCGACGGTGGCCTGGTCGGCGGCCCATGGCTGCCAGTGCTGGTAGCGGCGTACCTCGGCGCGCACATCGCCCTGCGGCATGGCTGGGTTGATCTGGCGCGTGGCCAGCAGGTAGAAGTCGTTCAGCACCTGCACCGACACGCGGCCACGGCGCGAGGCCCAGAGATCACGCAGCCAGGCCAGCACCTGCTCACGCTCGGCGGGGCGGGCGCCGTCCTCGCTGAACAGCAGCACGGAGGTATCGACGAAGACCGGATCGGCGCTCACAGGATGCCTCGTCCCGGGTAGGGCTGGCCATCGGAAGCCCAGGACCGCTCGCGGTGCAGCCAATCCTGCAGCGCGCGCTCGTAGGCGTCGTCGTGGCGCATCTTCTCGGCCAGCAGCTCGCCGAGCAGGCGCGAGACGCTGGTGTTGCGCCGCGCGGCTTCTAGCCGGGCCCATTCGGCCACGGCGTCGTCCATGGACACGGTGACGTTCTTCATGGCTCGAAGAGTAACACGAAGTTCGTGTTGCACGAACTTCGTGTCGCCAAATGACCCGCTACGGCCGATACCAGAACTCGGGCTTGTCCAGCGGCGTCTGTGGCGGCAGCAAGGGGTTGTGCAGCTCGATGATCCTGCGCGCACTCAAGTGGGCGCGCGTCAGGTCGTCGCCGTGGTGCTTGAGGAAAAGGCGCTCGAAGGCGCCGCTCGCGCGCAGGCGCTGCAGGCCGAGCTCGATGGCGGCGGCCAGCTCGTTGTCGTCGGGCGCCACGAAGTAGTAGACGGCGGCCGGGTAGTGCAGGCACAGGTTGGGCACGACGGCCAGGCCCCGGCCGTAGCGCTCCAGCTCCCACCATATCTCCTCGACCGAGCGTGGGAAGGCGTCGGCACGGCCCAGGCGCAGCTGCTTGAACATCGCGTCGTAGCTCGGCGACACGACGACGTTCAGGCCATTGGCCTGCAGGATGCTCGTGTCGGGCCATTCCAGGCCCTGCACCATCGAGAACTGGCGCAGGTCGTTCAGGTTCTGCACGCCGTGCATGCGCTCGACCAGGTCGGCCGAGGCCAGCAGCAGCCGCCAGCCATACAGGCCCTTGAAGAGGGGCACGCGGATGGGCCGGGCCTGCTGCTCGCGCTCCACCGAGGTCATGGTCCAGACCACGTCCAGCCGGCCACTGTGCGCGCCCAGCTCCTGCAGCGCACGGTTCTGCGGGATCAGCTCGGGCGTGGGCGCCAGCCTGACCGCCATGCCGGCCGCGGCCAGCGCCTGCTCCAGCAGCACCGCCGCGTAGCTGCGCTCCAGCTCGGTCTTGGCGGACACGTGGGGAATGCGGATGCGGCGTGGCGCAGCCTGGGCAGCGGCCAGCGGAGCCGCCACCGAGGACAGGAGCAGGTCACGACGACGCAGACTCATCGTTGCAGGGTAGCTCAACCCATCCACACGCTTCAACCGGGTCCACGCCAGCGAAATGCTCCGGCTGGGGTAGCCTGACAGCCTCGACGCTCTCCAACGATCGATGCCCACCTTACACACCGTCAAGAAGCCCCTGCAAGCCGCTGCCGCCAAACTCAGACGCACCGGCCGCACCCTCGGCAAGCTCAAGCCCGAGCTGGTGAACCCGGTGCAGGCGCTGCACGAGATCAAGGCGCGGCGCCACGCCCGGCGCATCAGCTCGGGCCTGCAGCTGGTGCTGGCCGACCGCGTCGACTTCCTGAATCCAGCGCACTGGGATGCGCTGGCGGCGCGCACCGTCTTCCTGTCGCGCGACTATCTGCGCGTGCTGGAGGCCCACGCGCCGGACAACATCGAGCCGCGCTACGCGATGGCCTATGCCGACGGCGAGCCGGTGGCGGCGCTGCTGCTGCAACGCGTCAGCGTCGGCGGCGCGCAGTTGCGCAAGCCAGGCGCCAAGCGCCTCCTGGATACGCCGATGGCCGGACTCAAGGAGCACCTGCTGGTGTGCGGCAACCTGCTCGTCTGGGGCGCACGCGCGATGGCGCTGGCGCCGCATGCCGACGAGACCCAGCTGTGGCACGCCGTCTGCGAGGCCATCTACCGGCTGCGGCGCGCCGACAAGCTTGACGGCCAGTCCGACCTGGCGCTGATCAAGGATCTCGGCATGGCCAGCGAGCAGGTGCCGCCCACGCTGCGCCTGCTGGGCTATCGCAGCGTCGACACCGAGCCGGACATGGTGCTGACGCTGCGCCCTGAATGGCGCAGCTGGGACGACTACCTGGCCAGCATGACCTCGGGCTACCGCAGCGCGGCCAAGAAGCTGCTGAAGGATTGCGCCGGCGCCGGGCTGACGCTGCGGCTGGCGACGGCCGAGGAAATGGCGGCGCGCGCCGACGAGCTGCATGCGCTCTACGGCCAGGTGCACCAGGCGCAGGGCCTGCGGCTGGCGACGCTGACACCGGGCTACCTGCCGGCGATGGCTGCATCACTCGGCGAGCGCTTCCACTGCCGAGTGGCCGAGCACACCGACGGCCGCTGGCTGGGCTTCGTCACCAGCGTGCACGACGGCGACACGACGCTGGGCTACTACATCGGCTACGACCGCGCGGCCAACGCCGAGGCGCCCATCTACCTGACGCTGCTGCAGTCCACCGTGCAGGACGCCATCGCCTTCGGCTCGACGCGGCTGAGCCTGGGCCGCACGGCGCTGGAGCCCAAGGCCAAGATGGGCTGCAAGCCGGAGCCGCTGAGCTGCGCGGTGCGGCATCGCGTGTCGGCGCTGAACTGGATCACCACCGCGCTGACCCGGACGGCCGAGCACGACGAGCCGCCGGAGCGCAGCCCGTTCAAGGCTGCGGCGGCCGACGCGGCCTGAGGCCTACTTCAAACGCAGCTCGGCCGCGCGCGCATGGGCCTGCAGGCCCTCGCCGTGCGCCAGCTCCGAGGCAATGCGGCCCAGCGCCTGCGCGCCTTCCGCACTGACCTCGATGAGGCTGCTGCGCTTCTGGAAGTCGTAGACGCCCAGCGGCGATGAGAAGCGCGCGGTGCCGGCCGTGGGCAGCACATGGTTGGGGCCGGCGCAGTAGTCGCCCAGCGACTCGCTCGTGTAGGCGCCCATGAAGATGGCGCCGGCATGGCGCAGCAGCGGCTCCCAGCGCTGCGGGTCTGCGGCGCTGATTTCCAGATGCTCCGGGGCGATGGTGTTGCTGATCTCGCAGGCCTCTTCCATCGACCGCGTCAGGATCAACGCACCGCGGCCGGCGAGCGACGCGCGGATGACCGCTTCACGCGGCATCTCAGCGACAAGCCGGTCCATGCTGGCGCTCACGGCATCCAGGAAGGCGGCGTCGGGGCTAAGCAGGATGCTCTGCGCCAGCTCGTCATGCTCGGCCTGGCTGAACAGGTCCATCGCCACCCAGTCCGACGGCGTCGTGCCGTCGGCGATGACCAGGATCTCACTGGGGCCGGCAATCATGTCGATGCCGACCTGGCCGAACACATGCTTCTTGGCCGACGCGACATAGGCATTGCCCGGGCCGGTGATCTTGTCGACGCGCGGGATGGTGGCCGTGCCATAAGCCAAAGCAGCCACGGCCTGTGCGCCGCCGATGGTGAACACGCGGTGCACACCTGCCACGGCAGCAGCGGCCAGCACCAGCGGATTGCGCACGCCGTCCGGCGTGGGCACCACCATGATGATCTCGCCCACGCCCGCAACGTGCGCGGGAATGGCGTTCATCAGCACGCTGCTCGGGTAGGCCGCCTTGCCGCCCGGCACGTAGATGCCCACGCGGTCAAGCGGGGTGACCTTCTGGCCGAGCAGGTTGCCGTCTTCATCCCGGTAGTTCCAGCTGCGCCCGCAGGCGTCGAGCTGGCGCTCGTGGTACGCCCGCACCCGTTTGGAGGCGGCTTCAAGCGCGTCGCGTTGAGCCGGCGTGATCGAGGCCAGCGCGGCCTGCAGCTCGGCCTGCGTGATCTCCAGCGCTGCAACGCTGTCGGCCTTCACGTGGTCGAAACGGGCGGTGTAGTCCAGCACGGCAGCGTCACCGCGCTGCTGCACGTCGGCCAGGATCTCGGCGACGCGGCCTTCGATGGCGGCGTCGTCTGCAGCCGACCAGAAGCGCAGGCGCTCGAACTCGGTGGCGAAATCGGCGTCGGCGGTCGAGAGTTGGCGGACGAGCTTCATGCGATTGCCCCGGCAAAGGCGTCGATCAGCGGGCGCAGGCTGTCGCGCTTGAGCTTGAGCGCCGCCTGGTTGACGACCAGGCGCGAGGAGATGTCCATGATCTGCTCGACCTCGACCAGCTTGTTCGCACGCAGCGTGCCGCCGGTGGAGACGAGATCGACGATGGCGTCGGCCAGGCCCGTCAGCGGGGCCAGCTCCATCGAGCCGTAGAGCTTGATCAGGTCCACGTGCACGCCCTTGTCGGCGAAATGCTGGCGGGCGATCTCGGTGTACTTGGTGGCCACGCGGATGCGCGAGCCCTGCTTGACGGCGGCGGCGTAGTCGAAGTCGGCTCGCGTGGCCACGCTCATGCGGCAGCGGGCGATCTTCAGGTCCAGCGGCTGGTACAGGCCGTGCGAGCCGCCCTGCGCAAGCGCCTGCTCGTGCAACACGTCGCGGCCGGCCACGCCCAGGTCGGCGCCGCCGTATTGCACGTACGTCGGCACGTCGCTGGCGCGCACCAGCACCACGCGCACGCCATCGCGGTTGGTCGGCAGGATGAGCTTGCGCGAGGTTTCCGGGTCTTCCAGCACTTCGATGCCGGCGGCGCGCAGCAGCGGCAGCGTCTCTTCGAAGATGCGGCCCTTGGACAGGGCGAGCGTGAGGCCGCTCATTGCGGGCTCCATTCTTCGGGGCTCAGCGTCTTCATCGACAGCGCGTGGATCTGTTCGCGCATGCGCTCGCCGAGCGCCGCGTAGACGCGCTGGTGACGCTTGACGCGCGAGAGGCCGGAGAACTCGGCCGACACGATGGTGGCGAAGAAATGGCGCCCGTCGCCCTCGACCTCCAGATGCGCGCAGGGCAGGCCTGCGGCGATGAAGTCGCGCACGTCTTGCGGGGTCGGGTCGGCCATCAATCTGTCCTCGGGAAAACCCCGGATTCTAGGGAAAGGTTCGCGCGGCGCCCCTTCGGAGCTGCGCAAACCATCCTTTAGGAGCGGATCTTGTAGCCCTTCTTCAGAAGCGACAAGGCCAGGCCCGCGGTGACCGCGAAGCTGATCGCGACGACGGCCAGGCTCAGCCAGGGCGACACGTCGCTGACGCCGAAGAAGCCGCGGCGGAAGCCGTCGATCATGTAGAAGAAGGGGTTCAGGTGGCTGGCCGCCTGCCACAGGCCGGGCAGCGAATGCACCGAGTAGAAGACGCCCGACAAAAACGTCATCGGCATGATGATGAAGTTCTGGAAGGCGGCGAGCTGGTCGAACTTCTCGGCCCACAGGCCGGCGATGAGGCCGAGCGTGCCCATCAACCCGGCGCCCAGCACGCTGAACGCGAACACCCACAGGAAGTTGTCCAGCCCCGGTGGCGCGAACCAGACGGTGACCAGCAGCACCCCCAGGCCCACCGCCACGCCGCGCACGATGGCCGCGCCGACGTAGGCGACGAACCAGGCCAGCGGCGACAGTGGCGTCAGCAGCAGGAAAACGAGGTTGCCGGTGATCTTGCTCTGGATCAGGCTGGACGAGCTGTTCGCGAACGCGTTCTGCAGCACGCTCATCATGACCAGTCCCGGGATCAGGAACTGCGTGTAGCCGACCGTGCCGTAGACCTTCACATGGTCCTCCAGCGTGTGGCCGAAGACGAGCAGGTACATGACGGCCGTCAGCACCGGCGCGCAGACGGTCTGGAAGGCGACCTTCCAAAAGCGCAGCACTTCCTTCCTGAAAAGCGTGGACGCGCCGTTCACGCGTGCTCTCCCTGCATGATTTCCAGGAACACGTCCTCGAGGTCGGCGCGGCCGATCTCCAGGTCTTCGATGGGCACGCCCTGCCCCCGCAATTCGGCGAGCGTTGTCTCCACCTCGTGAGCGTCATGCGCCGTCACCTGCACGATGCGCCCGGTCACGCGGGCACGCTCGGCGATGTCCGGCGGCAGCACCGCATCGGTCTTGAAGCGCAGCATGGTCGACGCCGTGCCGGCCAACAGTTGCGACGTGCGGTCCAGCGCAACGATGCGGCCCGCCTTCAGCATGCCGATGCGCTGGCACAGCGCCTCGGCTTCTTCCAGGTAATGCGTCGTCAACAGCACCGTGTGGCCTTCCTTGTTCAGGCGGGCGATGAACTGCCACAGCGTCTGGCGCAGCTCCACGTCGACACCGGCGGTGGGCTCGTCCAGCACGATGACGGGCGGGCGGTGTACCAGCGCTTGTGCGACCAGCACGCGGCGCTTCATGCCGCCGGAGAGCTGGCGCATGTTGGCGTTGGCCTTGTCGGCCAGGCCCAGGTTGCTCAGCAGCTCGTCGATCCAGTCGTCGTTGCCGTGCACGCCGAAGTAGCCGCTCTGGATGCGCAGCGATTCGCGCACGCTGAAGAAGGGGTCGAACACCAGCTCCTGCGGCACCACGCCCAGCGCCTTGCGCGCGGCGGCATAGTCGTCGACGACGTCATGGCCCATCACGCGCACGCGGCCCTCGGTGGCCTTGGTCAGGCCGGCCAGCACGCTGATCAGCGTCGTCTTGCCGGCGCCGTTGGGGCCGAGCAGGCCGAAGAACTCGCCGGGCTGGATGTCGAACGTGACACCGTCCAGCGCCTTCAGCTGCCCTCCCCGGTAGGTTTTCTTGACGTTCTCGAAGGAGATGGCAGGCTGGGCAGCGGCATTCGGCATGGCGCGGGATTCTAGAAGTGGCCCTTCTTGCGCGCTGATCGCTGACAGAATGCCCTTCGCCTCCCGCACTCCCCATGCCGCCGCCCAAGAAACCTCGCCGCACCGCCGAGCGCATCCTCGAGGTCACGCTCGACCTCTTCAACAGCTTCGGCGAACCCAACGTGTCGACCACGCTGATCTCCGCCGAACTGAAGATCAGCCCGGGCAACCTCTACTACCACTACCCGGCCAAGGACGAGCTCGTCAACGCCCTCTTCGGCCGCTACGAGGCCGAGCTGGGCGAGCTGCTCGGCGCGGCCGACAACGTGCGCAACGTGGAGGACGCCTGGCTGTTCTTCCACATGCTCTTCGAGCTGATCTGGAAGCACCGCTTCCTCTACCGCGACCTGAATGACCTGCTGTTCAAGAACCGCCGGCTGGAGACGCATTTCCAGACGCTGCTCGCCGCCAAGGAACAGGCCATGCGCCACGTGCTGTCGGGCCTGCACCTGGGCGGCGCGCTGAAGATGGAGTTGCGCGAAGCGGCGCCGACTGCAAACGCGATGGTGGTGGTCGTCAGCTACTGGCTGAGCTACGAGTACGTGCGCGACCCACGCCATGCGCTGGAGCCTGAGCGCGCCGGCGCGGCGCTGATGCGCGGCGCCTTCCACGCGCTGAGCCTGCTGCTACCCTACCTTGAGCCTGCGTCCAAGGAGCACCTCTTCAAGCTCGCCGGCCAATACCAGACACAACCCTGAAGGAGACAACAGCCATGGCCAAGTGGACCGCCTTCCCTTACGACAACGCCGCCTTCGTCTACACGCCGGCCACGCTGAAGAAGCATTGGGCGCGGCTGCATGCCGGCGATGCCGAGCCCTTGCCCAAGGACGCCGACGTCGTGCAGGCCTGGGTCCATTTCCACGCCGGTGAATTCCAGGCGGCCTACGACGCCGGCCTGGCCGCGGGCGGTGCCGGCATCACCGTCGCCAACAAGGCCCAGGCCATCTACGCCAACTATCTCGAGAAGAAGGAGAAGGCGAAGCTCGAGATGTTCCTGGAGATCGCCGAGCGCGCCGAAGCCCAGCAAGCCGCGGAGCCCAAGAACCCCAATGCCTACTACTGGCAGGCCTATGCCATCGGCCGCTACGGCCAGGGCATCAGCGTCGCCAAGGCGCTGGCGCAGGGCCTGGGCAGCAAGGTCAAAAACGCACTCGAAACGACCATCACGCTCGCGCCCAAGCATGCCGACGCGCACATCGCGCTGGGCGCCTTCCACGCCGAGGTCATCGACAAGGTTGGCAAGCTGCTGGGGCGCACGCAAGGCGCCGATACGGCCACCGGGCTGAAGATGTTCGAGCAGGCCTTGAAGCTCAACCCGACCAGCGCCATCGCGATGATCGAACGCGCCAACGGCCTGGTCATGCTCGAGGGCGACAAGCGCATGAAGGAGGCCGAGAAGCTGTATGCCGACGCGGCTGCCTGCGAGGCGATGGACGCGATGGAGCTGCTCGACATCGAGCTGGCGCGCGAGGAACTTGAGGACTGAGCGAGCAGTAGTTCACGGTTCACCGGCCGGGTCGTGACATCCGTCACAACCCGCCCACCCGTGCTTCCGGGGGTGCAAGCCAGCGCGTCGCGGCGTAAGCTTCGGTCCACCAACCACCCCCCGACGAGACCGCGCCATGAAGTTCCTGATCCCCGCCCTCGCTGCCGTCACCGCTTTTGTGGGTTCTGCCGCCCAGGCCGGCAACAACGCGACGCCCGAGCAGGCTGAGTTGCGTGCCGAGTGCGCCAAGAGCTACACCGACACCAGCAGCATCGCGACGCCGGTCTCGGCCAACGAATACCAGTTCGTCTACGCCAACGGCAAGTACAAGGGCGAGGCCAAGCCCGGCAAGCTGCTGGCCTGCACCGAGCAGCAGTACGCCGCCTACCTGGACAAGGCCGACCCCTCCAAGGTGATGGCCGCCTACCCGACCGCTGCGGGCCGCCCGACCGTCGCGAAGAAGAAGGCCGAGCCCTTCCGCCTCTGATCGTTTCAAGCTGTATCGACAAGGCGCTCTTCGGAGCGCCTTTTGTTTTTGCGCTTTCCGGATGGGCAGCCTAATCTTCAAAGTCCATGCACCCTCAAGGAGTCATGCCGTGAAGATCTTCCTCGCCACCCTCGCCTGCCTGGCCAGCGCCGCCGCCTTCGCGGCCGATGACGCCGCCATAGCCAAGGCGCAAGCCGAGCTGCGTGTCGGCTGCGCGCAAAGCCATGCCAGCTTCAGCGCCCACCATCCGGCTGGCAACGCACCCGAGTACCGCGGCGACAAGTACCCGGGCGACACCCAGTACTACGCCGACGCCAAGCCCTGCACCGAGGAGCAGCTGGCCGCCTACCTGGACAAGGCCGACCCGACCCTGGTCATGACGGCCTACCCCAGCGCCGCGGGCCGCCCCAAGGCCAAGAAGCCGGCGACGAGCGCCTCGAAGGCTGGCTGATCCGGCCTTCAGGGCCGGTCCACAAAACGGGCGCTGCGGCGCCCTGCTTCTTGCCCGCTGCGCGCGTGCATTTGCGGCCGGCCAGGCGTAATCTCCGCACACTGCCTTTGGCAGTACGGAGGTTAGCCATGAGAACCGTCGCAGCCGCAATTGCCGCTCTGGTTTCCGCCCTCCCCGCCTTTGCCGCCGACACGCCTGCGGACTACGCCCAGGCCACGTTGCGCGAAGGCTGTGCGCAGAGCTATGCCAGCCACATCGCCTACCACCCGCCTGGCAGCCAGGCCCCGGCCTTTGCCGGCGAACGCTACAAAGGCGACAACCGCTACTACAACAACGCCCAGCCCTGCGACGAAGCGCAGTACGCGGCCTACCTCGAAAAGGCAGATCCGGCCACGGTGACGATGGCCTACCCCACCGGCGCCGGCAAGGCCAAGAAAGCCAAGAAGCCAGGCGCCGCCGCGTCAGCGTCCGCCAGGGCGAAGTAGCTGCGTTCGGCCTGGGGCTCAGGCCGAGTCGCCTTCCCAGGGCAGCATCAGCGACAGCATCAGGAGCTTCTCGAACTCGGGCGCGAAGTTGGCGATGATGGCCTCGGGGTCGGGGCACAGGCCCGTGTCCGTGATGAGGCCGAACTGCACGCGGCCGGCATAGGTCAGGATGCTGACGCCCATGCCGATGTCGCCCGACTGCGGCACCCAGAACATCACC
This sequence comes from Burkholderiales bacterium, assembly GCA_019509985.1. Taxonomy (GTDB): domain Bacteria; phylum Pseudomonadota; class Gammaproteobacteria; order Burkholderiales; family Burkholderiaceae_C; genus Pelomonas. The sequence continues at coordinate 29,188 of JAEKLF010000066.1, forward strand.
TTCTCGACCGTCGAGCCGCAGAACTTCAGCGCCTGCGCCGGGCCGGGCACGTTGGTCATCACGGCCGTCGCCTTCTTGGCGAACAGGTTCAGCATCGCGTGCTGCACCGGCTTGATCAAGAGGCCCGCCACCGACAGCAGGCCAAAGGCCATCACCGGCTGGAAGCTGCCCTTGAGCTCACTCATGCGCGCTCGCACCGCGAACAGCCGCTCGACAGGATTGGCGATGCCGATGGGCAGCACCAGCGGCACCAGGCCGAAGCGGTTGCCCAACTGCCAGGCTTGCTCCAGCGGGCGCAGGTTCACCGGCACCATCGCGCGGATCTCCTTCGCCGTAGGGTCCTCGCCCTTGTCGGCCAGGTACTTGCCGATGGCGCCGGCCGCGCAGGCCAGCAGCACGTCGTTGATGGAGGCGCCGAGCGCTTTGCCCACGGCCTTCACCTCGTCCAGCTCCAGGCTGTCATCCCAGGCCACGGTCTTGCCCACGCTGGGTTTGCCCTTGAGCCGGGTCGGCGAGTCGTCGGGCATCAGCGCGAACGCGGCCACGTCCGACACCGCCTGGTAGCCCATGCGGGCCATCTCCATCGACGCGTCCATCGGCGTGCCGGCCGACATCATCGTGCCCACGCCCTTGGACACGCCCTTGCCGGTCAGGCCGATGGCCTTGACCGTCATGTTGGTCATCGGCCGCAGGAAGGCGTCGAGCAGCCAGTCCGGCTCCTCCTCGACCTTGGGCGCACGCTTGGGCGGCGCCTTGCCGCCGTCGGTGATGGACAGCATCACGGCGATCAAAGCGATGCCGTCGGCGATGCAGTGGTGGATGCGGGCGATCAGCGCGCTCGTGCCGTCGCCCATGTCCTCGATCAACTGGAATTGCCACAGCGGATGCGCCGGGTCCAGCGCTTCAGAGCACAGCTCGCCGACACGCTCGCGCAGCACCTCCTCGCGGCTCTGGCCGCGCAGCGGCAGCGGCACCTCGGCGACGACGTGCCGGTTGATGTCGAAGTCGCGGTCGGCCACCCATTGCGCGCCGAGCAGCGCGTCCTCCACCACCCGCTGCCGAAAGCGCGGGTACTGCAGCAGCCGCTCCGCCACGCGCTCGCGCAGTGCGGCCAGCGTGATGCCGGGCCGGATGGACCAGACCCCGACGATCATCATCAGGTTGGCCTCGGTGTCCATGCGCAGCCAGGCGGTATCCACCTTGGACATGCGTTCGCTGCTTGGGCCCAAATCGGTCTCCTCGATGCGTTGTTTTTCGCGGCCTAAACTCATGGGCCCCGGTCGATTGTCATGAGAATCGACGCCCCTGATCAGCCTGGAGAACCCCGTGAGCCTGAAAGACCAATTCGAAGCCGCCGTCGCCGACTCCAAGAACCTGTCCGAGCGGCCCGACAACGCCACGCTGCTCAAGCTCTACGCCCTCTACAAGCAAGGCAGCGCCGGCGACGTGGATGGCAAGCGCCCCGGCTTCACCGACATGGTCGGCCGCGCCAAGTGGGATGCGTGGAACGAGCTCAAGGGCACGGGCAGCGACGACGCCATGCAACAGTACGTCGACCTGATCGAATCGCTGAAGTAAGCCGACGCGGTCGGCGCTCAGGAAAGCCGGCTGGGCCTGCGCTCAAGCCGGCTTCTTCTTGGCCGGCGCCTTCTTCTTGGCGCCCGCAGCCAGCAGCGTGTCCAGCTCACTTTGGATCTCGCCCTCGATGGTCTTCTTGAAGGCACCGAGCAGGAAGCCGAGCTGGGCCACCAACTCGAAGTGGTCGGCCGCCACGGTCAGCTCGCCCTTCACGCCGGAGCGCGTGAACTCCACGGTGTCGCCGTCGTCGCCCTCATGCACCGTGCATTCCATGTCGAACTTCTCTTCGACCTGCTCGGCCCACTTCCAGGCAATCTCGCGGGCCTTCTTCAGGCCCAGGGCATGGTCTCGGTGGATGCGGATCTCGGCCATCTGCGGCTCTCCTTGTCGGCTGCGATGCACTCTACGCGAGAAGCCTCCGGTCACACCCGGCTTCAGCGTTTGCACGGATACTTCGCGCCGCAAAAGTCGGGCATCAAGCCCGCTGCAGCCCAGGGAGGATCCATGCGCCTTGCCGACCACGACCTGTACAGCCTCGATCCGCTCGATGCGGGCCTGACGCATTTCCGCGCCGACGAGCCCGACCATGAGCAGGCGGTCTACTGGTTCCGTGTCTCCGCCGATTCCGGCAATGCCGAAGGACTGGCCTGGCTGGGCTACTGCCAGCTCGAAGGCCTGGGGCTGCCGCGCGATCCCGTGCAGGCGCGCGAGCGCTTCGAGCGCGCCTCCGCCGACGGCAGCTTGACCGCCAAGTTCAACCTCGGCCGCATGCTCGTCGCCGGCTGGGGCGGCCCGGCCGATGCAACGCGCGGCATCGCCCTCTACACCGCCGCCGCCGCCCAGGGCCATGCCGACGCCACCTTCAACCTCGCCAGCTGCCTGGACTCGGGCTGGGGTTGCCAGGTCGACCGCCTCGGCGCCAAGGCACTGTTCCTGCGCGCCCGTGCGCTCGGCAGCCGGCTGAAGGCACCGGGCCTGCGCATCCGCCAGCGCGAGCTGGACGCCGTGCGCGACCTGGCCCGGCGGCTGGAGCATGGCGACGCGCTCGCGCCGATCATCGAAGAGCGCCAGCACGAGATCGCGCTGGTGCACGACCTGATGCACCAGCAAAGCCGCAAGCCGCGGCTCAGCGGCCGACAGCGCCGCCGCCTGCTGCGCCTGGCCAGCGTGACCGCCGTCGTCGCCGGCCTGGCCGCCGCGCTGGCCGGCTTCTTCGGCTGGCGCAACGGCCAGCCGCTGGCGCATGATTCCGGCCCCACGTCCATCGCCTGATCTTGCTCTTCATGACCCGTGCACTACCCCTGAACGCCCACCTGATCGACGTCGGCCCTCTCATCTACGGCTGCATGCCCCTGGGCGGCGACTGGGGCGACGGCCCGATCACCGAAGGCGATGTCGCTCAGGCGCATGAAGCCGTCGAGGCCGCGCTGGACATCGGCATCAAGCTCTTCGACCACGCCGACATCTACCGCCGCGGCAAGTCAGAGGCCGTGTTCGGCGAGCTGCTCAAGCGCGATGCCGGCCTGCGCGGCAGGATCAGGCTGCAGAGCAAATGCGGCATCCGCTTCGGCGACGACGCGAACCCCGGCCGCTACGACCTCAGCGCCGACTACATCGAGCACAGCGTCGATGGCATCCTGAAGCGCCTCGCCGTCGAGCGCATCGACATCCTGCTGCTGCACCGCCCCGACGCGCTGATGGAACCCGCCGAGGTCGCGCGCGCCTTCGGCCGCCTGAAGCACGCCGGCAAGGTCGCGCACCTGGGCGTGTCCAACATGCACGCCGGCCAGATGCGCTGGCTGCAGACGGCACTGAGCGAGCCCATCGTCGCCAACCAGCTGGAGCTGAGCCTGGCCAAGCTCGACGCAATCGACGTCGGCACCACCTTCAACGACCCGCAGGCGGCGACGCGGCCAGGCGGCGTCGCTTGGGCGGGCACGCTGGAGTACGCGCAACAGCACGGCGTGCAGATCCAGGCCTGGGGGTCGCTGGCGCAGGGGCGGTTCAACGACCCGACGGCGTCAGCCGCGGCTGCAGTCGTGCATCAGATCGCCGAGACACACCGCACGACGGCCAACGCCGTGCAGCTGGCCTGGCTGCTGCGGCATCCGGCAGGGATTCAGCCGGTCATCGGCAGCGGCAATGCGCAGCGGATTCGGGCTTGCGGCGATGCCACCAAGATTCAGCTGAGCCGGGATGAGTGGTATCGGCTGTATGTGGCGGCGCGGGGGCAGGCGTTGCCTTGATCGCATGACTCAGTCATGGCAGACCCGTTGAGTTTGGGCCCGGTTCTCTGGGCGGCAGCGCGTAGCGGTGGCAAGTGGTTGCTGTTACTCGGCAGCGCCGGCTTGGTGTTCGTCGCTTGGGGCCGCTCCAGGAGCATTGGCGCCCACGCTGCCTATGGTTCAGCGTTGTTGACACCGTTTTTCATCGCCGCGTGCATTGGAATGTTCGCGACGGCCAAGCTGAGACCACCGGGCAGAGCGAAGTGGTTCGACGCTGATGGCAAAACGCTGATGATGGCCGTGCTCGTCTGGTCACTGAGCTGCCTTGCAATGATGGTGGCCGTCGATTGGGCCGCATCGAAGCTGGGCGTGCTCGGGCGTGCGCCCAATGACCTGATCGATTCGGTTGGCATGGTCCTCGTTACGAGCGTTGTGCTGTCTTTGGCCGCAGCCTGGCCCGGTCAACAGCGAGCGAGCGGCTCGGTCAAGTAACGGCCGCCCGCACCAACGGCTGCCTCGGATGCAGCCTCGCCATCGTCAGCACGTCGTCGTAGACGCCATTGCGCATCGCGTATGCCCTGAGCCGCCCCTCGTGCTCAAAGCCATGCCGCTCGTAGAGCCGAATCGCCCGCGCGTTGTCGTGATAGACCGTCAGCTCGATGCGCAGGATCTGCGCCCAGTTGTCGGCGTAGTCCAGCAGGCCCATCATCAGCGCCTGGCCGACGCCCTGGCCCTGGTTGGCCTTGGCGATGGTGATGCCCAGTCCCATCGCGTGGCGGCGGCGTATCGCGGGGCCGACGGGGTGCAGGCCGGCCAGGCCCACGGGTTTGTCGTCCAGCACGGCAGCCAGCACCAGTTCGTTGGAGCCGGGCTGCGGCGGGTTCATGCCGGCGATGCGCTGAGCCCAAAGCTCTTCGCTGGCGAACGGCAGCTGCAGCGTGCCGCCAAAGACCTCGGGGTCGCCGAACTGTTCGGCTATTGCCGCCGCGTCAGCGGGTTTGACGCGGCGCAGGGTCAGCTTCATCGGGAGTTCCTCCAGCAAGGCTCCGCAATGTAGCTCGGCGTTCTTCACCCGACAGCGGCACGAGGCGCTCGACGGCCGCGTGGAAGCGCACCCAGTCGCGGCCTTCGTGCTCGAACAGGCGCTCGAAGGCCGGCACCAGCTCGTCGTAGGCGGACAGGATGGCGAAGCTCGCGTTGTTGGCGCGCTGGAACCAGGCCTCGTAGCCCGGTGCCTCGCGCGGCGCGCGCTCGCGCAGGTCGGCGAGCACGGCGGCCTTGCCTTCGGGGCGCGCCTCGGCCGGGCCGGCATAGACGGCCTTCAGCCGCTCGCGGCCTTCGCGGGCCAGTGCCTGGAAGCGCGCGCGCCGCGCGCGGCCGGTCTCGAAGGCGGCCAGGGCATCGGGCTTGGCCGCCAGCCATTCGCGGGCGCCGAGCAGCTCGACGGCGCTGGCGTAGGCCTCGTTGAAGCCGGTGTCGTCGCTGGCGTAGACGCGCTGATGGGCCAGCTCGTGGAAGATCATGGCCGCCAGCTCGCCTTCGGGGTAGCGAATGAAGGTGTTGAGCAGCGGGTCGCCGCCGAGCCAACGGCTCCAGCCCAGCGTCGAATAGGCAGGAATGGCCTGCACCTGCACCTCCCAGCCTTCGACCTTCAGCGCGTCGGCATGGCGCTGCGCCTCGTCGTGGTCGAACCAGCCCTGGTAGCCGGCGCAGCCCATCAGCGGATAGCACCAGGTCTTGAGCTGGAAGCCGAACTCGGGTGCGGCGATGACGTTCCAGACCACGGCCGTGCGACCGATGTCGGCGTAACGGCGGTAGCTGTTGTTGTCGGGCAGCGCGAGCTGCGTGGTCGCGAAGTCACGCATCTGCTGCGACAGCTTCAGCCGCGCGGCCAGCGCGGGCGGGGTCGCCGGGTCGGCCAGCCAGTCGTCCACGGGCTTGGCCGCGCGAGTGACGGCGAGGTGGCCACCGGCGGCCTGGCCCCAGTGGCCGAGGGTGCTGCAGCCGCTCAAGACCAGAAGGGCAGAGGACAGCAGCAGGCGGCGCAAAAAGCTTGCGGGCCGAGCGCCGGGCCGCTCCCAAGCCGGCCCGCCTGGGCGACGTGCTTGCCGGTCAATCCGGCAAGCATCGCCGTCCCCTCGGGGGACCGGCCAAGGTCCTCCTTGGACGAGGGGCTTCATGTCAGGCCGCTTCCACCTCGACGAGGCAGTCGTAGAAGGCCGGCGCATTGCCCATGTCGGTCAGGCGTTGGTGGGTGACCTCGTTGACGTTGGTGCCCTGCACGCCGAGCTTGCGCCACCAAACGCCCAGTCCGTTGACGACACCGGGCCGCGCGCGTTGGCTGACCTTGAGCTTGGCGACATAGCGGCCGCGGTCGTTGAAGGCCGACACCAGCGCGCCGTCGGCCAGGCCGCGCGCGGCGGCGTCCGCGGCATGCATTTCGATGATGGGCTCGCCCTCGATGTCGCGCAGGCTCTTCACGTTGACGAAGCTGGAGTTCAGGAAGTTGCGCGCCGGCGGCGAGATCATGGCCAGCGGGAAGCGCGCGGCCAGTTCGGGCGAGGCCTGCGCGCTTTCGTAATTGGGCACATAGTCGGCACCGCCGGCCTGTGCACGGCCGTTGGGCGTGCGGAAACCGCCTTGGGCGAACGGTGCCTCGGGGATGGGCAGCGGCTGCCAGCCCTGCTCGCGCAGCATTCCCAGGTCGATGTCGGCCGTAAAGGCCTGGGCGGCAAGGTCTTCGTCGCTGTCGCTGAAAGCTGGGTCGGTCAGGCCCATGGCCGCAGCCAGCTCGCGGAAGATCTGCGTGTTGGTCTTGGCCTCGCCCAGGGGCGCAATCGCGGGCTGGTTCATCAGCACGTCGGTGTGGCCGTAGGAGGTGTGCACGTCCAGGTGTTCGAGTTGCGTGGTGGCAGGCAGAACATAGTCCGCGAGGTCGGCCGTGTCCGTCATGAAATGTTCGAGCACGACGGTGAACAGGTCGTCGCGCTGGAAGCCCGCGACGACCTTGGGCGACTCGGGCGCCACGGCGACCGGATTGCTGTTGTAGACGATCAGCGCTTCGATGCGCGGGCCGAACTCGGGCGAGGCCTCGGCCAGCAGCGCGTCGCCGATGGTGCTCATGTTGACCATGCGCGGTGTGCGACCCGCCAGCAGGTCGGCGCGTTCGAGGTTGGCGTTCTTGTACGGCGCATTCCAGCCCGAGGCGGACAGCAGCGCGCCGCCGCTCTCGTGGCGCCAGGCGCCGGTCAGGCAGGGCAGCAGCGCGATCAGCCGCACCGCGTTGCCGCCACCGCGCACGCGCTGCAGGCCGTAGTTCATGCGGATGGCGGCGGGGGTGATGGTCGCGTAGTCGCGGGCCAGTTGCCGCACTTCGTCGGCGGTGATGCCGCAGGTCTCGGCGACGCGCTCCGGCGGCCAGGCCAGGGCCTTGGCGCGCAACTCGTCCCAGCCGTCGACGTAGTTCTCGATGTAGTCGCGATCCAGCCAGTCGTTCCGGATCAGCTCGTGCATCAGGCCCAGCGCCAGCGCGCCGTCGGTGCCGGGCAGCAGCGCGATGTGCTGGTGGCACTTGTCGGCCGTCTCGGTCTTGCGCGGGTCGATGCAGATCAGCTTGGCGCCGTCGCGCTTGGCCTGGTTGGCATAGGTCCAGAAGTGCAGGTTGGACGTGATGCTGTTGCTGCCCCAGATGACGATGAGCTTGGCGCCGGCGAAGTGGCGCGTGTGCATGCCCAGCTTGTGGCCGTAGGTGGCGGCCAAGCCCGCACCGCCGGCGGAGGCGCAGATGGTGCGCTCCAGCCGCGCGGCGCCCAGCGCGTTCCACAGCCGGCCGGCCATGGCCTCACCCTGGATCAGGCCCATGGTGCCGGCGTAGCTGTAGGGCTGGATGGCCTGCGGGTCCTTGACGGCCTTGAGCCTGGCGGCGATGTCGGCGATGGCCTCCGCCCAGCTGACCTGCACGAAGGCCGGTGCCTCGGTCTTCTTGCTGACGCGCTTGAGCGGGTGCAGCAGGCGCTCGGCGTGATAGGTGCGTTCGGCGTAGCGCGAGACCTTGGTGCACAGCGCGCCGTGGGTGCTGGGGTGCTCGGCGCGGCCCTGCACCTTGATGACGCGATCACCCTCGACGGTGATCTGCAGCGCGCAGGTGTCGGGGCAGTCGTGGGGGCAGGCGCCGAAGACGGTGCGAGTAGTCATGGCAATCGCGGAGCTATGAAACCCCGCGATTGTCTCAAGCCGAACCGCCCGAATTAACGACGGTTCAGGAAGTCCACCAGGCGCGGGATGGTTTGGCCGGTGGCCTCTTCCATCAACCAGTGGCCTGAACCTTGGATGACGACGCCCTCGACCTTGCTGTCCACCAGCTTGGCCTGCTCGATCAGGAAGGTGCCCGACGCCTTCTCGCCCGTCAGTACCAGCATGGGCTGTTGCAGCTTGACCTGGGCGAAGCCGGCGAAGTCCGCGGCGTCCTGCTCGAAGGCCTTGAAGTAGCCGAAGCCCGCCTTCATGCCGCCCGGCTGCGCGTAGGCCGCCGTGTAGAACTGCCGGTCGGCCTCGGACAGCGAGTGCGTCCTGTCGGCCGCGAAGTCGTTCCAGAAGTGCTCGAAGTAGATGCGCTCGCGGCCGGCCACCAGTTGCAGCGCGGTTTCGCCATGGAAGTGGAAGTGCCACAGGTCGCGCAGCAGCCAGACGTTCTTCCAGTCGCCCACACCGGGCAGGAAGGCGTCCATCAGCACGATGCTTTCGACCTCGTCCGGGTACTGTGCCGCATAGGCGTAGGCCGCCATCAGGCCGATGTCGTGGCCGACGATCTTGACCTTGCGGTGGCCCAGGCCCTTGACCAGCGCGTGCACGTCCTGCGCCAGCGTCTTCTTGTCGTAGCTGCCCTCGGGCTTCGCCGAGCCGCCGGCGCCGCGCAGGTCGGGGGCAATGACGACGTGGCGGTCGGCCAGCTTGTCCATCAAGGGCAGCCACATATGGCTGGTCTCGGTGTAGCCGTGCAGCAGCACGACCGGGGTTTCGCTGCCGGTGCCGGCCTGCAGGTAGTGCAGCTGCACGCCGTTGGCGGTGGCGCTGTGGTCTTCAATGGTTGCAGCCTGCACGCCGGCGGCAAACAGCACGGCGGCCAGGGCGGAGATGAGTCGCTTCATGGTGATGCTCCTGCTGGATTTCAGAGTTGGCTCATGCCACCGTCGACGATGATTTCCGTGCCGACGATGAAGGCCGATTCGGGCGCGGCCAGGTGCAGCACCGTGGATGCGATCTCGTCCGGCGTGCCGAAGCGGCCCAGCGGCACCTGGCTCTGGATCTGCGCGGCGACGGTCTTCAGTGTCTCGGCATCAAAACCCAGCTTGCCGTACAGAGGCGTCTCGACCGGCCCGGGGCTGATGACGTTGACGCGCGCGCCCTGCGGCAGCAGCTCGGCCGACAGCGTCTTGGCCAGCGAGATCAGCGCGGCCTTGCTGGCCGCGTAGATGGCCGAGTTGGGCATGCCGATGTGGGCGTTGATGGAGCCGTTCAGCACGATGGACGCGCCCTTGGCCAGCACCGGGCGCAGCGCCTGGATCAGGAAGAAGGCGCCCTTGGCATTGGTGTTGAACGTGCGGTCCCAGAGGTCTTCGCTGGCGTCGCCCAGCGACGCGAACTCGGCGATGCCGGCGTTGACGAAGACGGCATCCAGCGTGCGGCCGGCGGCGGCGAGGTGGGCACCGAGGGCGCGGGCGCCGAGCACGTCGGAGGCGTCCAGCGCCACCAGCTCGAAGCCGTCGGCCTCGTGGTTCTTGCCTGGGCGGGCGGTGACGATGACGTGGGCGCCTTCGGCCTTGAAGGCGCGGGCAGCGGCCAGGCCGATGCCGGAGGTGCCACCGGTGACGAGGACGGTCTTGTTCGTGAAGCGGGACATGATGGTTTCCTTTGAGTCGGGTTGAGCGGCGTCTTTGCCGTGGACTCGATACTCAGCCGCGCACCCTCTTTTGACGTCCGGCCGCGTTGGCCGACTCGTGCAAGGCTTTCGAACATGCTCAGTGACGACGAGATCCAGCTGATGGAGGCCATCCTCGAAAGCGGCAGCCTGTCGCGCGCCGCGGCCAGCCTGGGCAAGGCGCCGTCCACGGTCTCGTACACCCTGCGCCAGATCGAGACTCGCTTCGACGCGCTGCTGTTCGACCGCCGCCGCTACCGGCTGCAGCTCACGCCCGCTGGTGCACTGCTGGTGCGCGAGGCCACGCGCCTGCGCGACGACATGCAGCGCCTCACGCGCCGCGTCACGCAGGTGGCCAAGGGCTGGGAGGATCGCCTGTGGATCGTCACCGACGAGATCATCGAGTTCGACTCGCTGCTGCCGGTCATCCAGGACTTCGACAAGCTGGACTCGGGCGTCAGCCTGCGCGTGACGCACGAGGTGCTGGGCGGCACCTGGGAGGCGCTGGCCGAGGGGCGGGGCGACCTCGTCATCGGTGCCACCAACGAGCCGCCGCCAGGCCTGGGCGTGCAGTGGCGCGAGCTGGGCGAGATGCGCTGGGTCTACGCCGTGTCGCCCCGCCACCCGCTGGCCAGGATCAAGGAACCGCTGACCGCGGCGCTGATGCAGGCGCATCGCGCCGTCGTCGTGGCGGACACTTCGCGCCGCAACGACGGCCGGGCCTACGGCCACGGTGCCGGCCAGGCCCGGCTGGCCGTGCCCAGCATGGCCGCCAAGATCGCGGCGCAGTGCGCCGGCCTGGGCGTGGGCTGGCTGCCGGAGGCACGCGTGGCCTCGCTGCTCAAGCGCGGCGAGCTGGTCGCCAAGACCGTGGCCGTGCCACGCGAGCCCAACACGCTGTACGTGGGCTGGCGGGCCGCCGACGGCCGAGCGCTGGCTTGGTGGCTGGAACGGCTGAACGAGCCGCGGCTTGCGGCGCGGCTCGTGGACGGGATCGACCGTTTTGCCTGAGGTTTACTTCTCTGCCGGCAGCTGGCTGCGGAAGCCGATGGCGAAGCGGTTCCAGGCATTGATGGTCACGATGGCCAGCGTCAGGTTGGTCAGTTCGGCCTCGCTGAACTCAGCCCTGGCCAGCGCGTAGTCGGCGTCGCTGGCGTGGCCCTGCGTGATCAGCGTCAGCGCCTCGGTCCAGGCAAGCGCGGCTTGCTCCCGCGGCGTGAACAGGTCGGTCTCACGCCAGGCTGGCAGCACGTACAGGCGGCGCTCGCTCTCGCCGGCCTTGCGCGCGTCGCGGCTGTGCATGTCCAGGCAGAACGCGCAGCCGTTGAGCTGCGAGGCGCGCATCTTCACCAGTTCGAGCAGGCTGGGCTCCAGGCCCAGCTTGGTGACGCTGCCTTCCAGCGTCAGCATGGCCTTGATGGCGGCGGGAGAGGCGCTGTAGAAATCGATGCGGGGGGTGCTCATGAGATGCTCCGGTGAGTGGTGTTGGGGTGAACGAATGGTGGACTCGCCCCCGCGCAGCGAGCAGTCCAATCCAGGCCAAATTCGGTAGTCCATGGATCTCCACATCGTCATCGACCCCGCCCAGCCGCGCGGCGAGCAGCTGCTGCGCCAGCTGCGCGGCCTGATCCGCAGCGGGCGCCTGGCCGCCGGCGCGCAGCTGCCGCCCACGCGGTTGCTGGCAGAGCAGCTGGGGCTGGCGCGCCAGACCGTGGCCGAAGCCTATGAGCGGCTGACGCTGGAGCAGCTCATCGAAGCCCGGCGCGGGCGCGGCAGCTTCGTGCGCGCGCTGCCCGCTACCGAAGCCGAGCGGCCCGCGGCCACCGTCGTGCGTCTGGCGAGCGCCGAGCGCATCGCCGCCTTTCAGGCCCTGCCCGTGCCGCTGCTGCGCTTTGCCGACAGCCCGCTGGCGCGCTGGGACTTCATCGGCGGCTCACCCGAGCCGGCTCTCTTCCCGCACGAGGACTGGCGGCGCAATCTGCACGCGGCGCAACGCGCGCTGGGCCAGGGCGTTGCGCATGCGCCGCCGGCCGGCCACACGGCGCTGCGCGAGGCCATCGCCGAACACCTGGCCTACGCCCGCGGCGTGCGCTGCACGGCCGCCGACGTCATCGTCACGCAGGGCGCGCAGCAGGCGTTTGACCTGCTCGTGCGGGTGCTCGTCGGCCCCGGCGACACGGCGGCCATCGAGTCGCCGGGCTACCCGCCGGTCATCGGGCTGCTGCAGGCGCAGGGCGCGCGCATCGTGCCGGTGCCGGTGGACGATGAGGGCTTGGTCACCGACGCACTGCCGCCCGAAGCTCGGCTGGTCTACACGACGCCGGCCCACCAATTCCCGCTCGGCGTGGCCATGAGCGCGGCACGGCGGCGCGCGCTGCTGGCCTGGGCGGCGCGCAAGGGCGCCGTCGTCATCGAGGACGACTACGACAGCGAGTTCCGCTTCGAGGGCCAGCCGCGCGACAGCCTGCAGGGGCTGGACACCGATGGCCGCGTGGCCTTCGTCGGCAGCTTCTCCAAGACGCTGGCGCCGTCGCTGCGGCTGGGCTATGTCATCGCACCGCCGGCGCTGCGCGAGGCCTTGCTGCACGCCAAGCACCTGGCGGACGTGCACGGCCCGAGCCTGTTGCAACACGCGCTGGCGCGCTTCATGGCCGAGGGCAATTACCGCAAGCATCTGCGCCGCTGCGTGGCCGAGTACGCCAGCCGGCGCGAGCGGCTGATGGCGGGCTTTGCCGGCACGCTGGCGCCGTGGCTGACGCTGCTGCACGCCGAGGCCGGCTTCCACCAGGCGGCGCTGTTCAAGCCCGGCGTGGCCATGGACGGCCCCCAACTCGCGGCGCTGGCGCGGCGGGTGGATGTGGGGCTTTACCCGCTGCAGAGCTTCTCGGCCGACCACGACGGACTGCTGATGGGCTTTGGCCGCGTGGCGCCCCAGGGCGTCGACGAAGCGGTGGCGCGCGTGGCCGAGCTGCTGAAGGCTGCGAGCTAGCCCAGCGGCAACGTGAGCCGCGCGATGCAGCCTTGCGGCGCGGCCGGCAGCAGCGCGGCGCTGCCGCCGTGGTGCTCGACGATCTCGCGGACGATGGCCAGGCCCAGGCCGCAGCCTTCACCCATGGTGCTGCCGCGCACGAAGCGCTCGAAGGCCCGCCCGCGCAGCTCGGGCGGCAGGCCGGGGCCGTTGTCTTCGACGTCGATCCACACGTCGTCGCCCGCGCGCCTGAGCCTGACCGTGATGGCCGCGCCGCGGCCGGCGTAGCGCACGGCGTTGTCGATCAGGTTGACCAGCGCCTCGCGCAGCAGCAGCTCCACGCCCTGCACGCTCAGGCTCTCGTCGACCACCTCGGCGCCGAGATCGCAGCCCGCGGCAAGCGCGCGCGGCACCCATTCGGCCGTCACCTCGCGCACGAGGCGGCCGCAGTCCACCGCGGCCCAGCCCTGGGCCGATGCCGCCTCGGGCTCGGCGCGCGCGAGCACCAGCAGCTGCGACACCAGGCGCGCGCCACGCACGGCACTTTCGTGCACGCGTTGCAGGCGCTGGCGCAGGGCGGGGTCGGTGGTCGCGTCCAGGGCCAGCTCGGTCTGGCTCTTCAGCCCGGCCAGCGGCGTGCGCAGCTGGTGGGCCGCGTCGCTGATGAAGCGGCGCTGCGTGGCCAGGCTCTGCTGCACCTGGCCCAGCAGCTCGTTGACGGCGCCGGCCAGCGCGCCCACCTCGGGCGGCGCGGCCTGCAGCTGGATGGGGTCCAGCGCATCGGCGCGGCGGCCTTCCATCTGTTGCTGCAGCTCGGCCAGCGGCTTCAGGCCGCGGCGGATGCCGGCCCAGACGACCATGCTCATCAGCGCGATCAGCAGCGACAGCGGCAGCGCCGTGTCCAGCAACATGCGCCGCGCCAGCAGCTCGCGCGGCGCACTGGAGCGGGCGATCTGTACGCGCAGCGCGGAGTCCGCCGCACCGGCGGCGCCCAGGTGCAGGTCCAGCGACACGACGCGCATGGGCTCGGGCACGGTGGCGTCGAAGAACACCGGCTCGTTCAGCGCCGGCGTGCCCGGCGGCGGCGGCAGGCGCGCGTCGCCCAGCAGCAACTGGCCCGGTGGCGAGCTGACCGTGTACATGACGCGGTCCTCGGGGTCGGCGGCCAGGATGTCCTGGGCCGAGCGCGGCAGGTCGACGAACAGGCCGCTGGCGGTGGGCTTGATCTGCCGCGCCAGCGCGCGGGCGGCCTGCAGCAGGCTGGCGTCGACGAGCTCGTCGGCATGCCGGCTGGCCAGGCGGTAGGCGCCGAAGGCCGCGACTAGCCACAGCACCAGTTGCGGCAGCAGCAGCCACAGCAGCAGTTGCCGGTGCAGCGAGCGGCCGGCCGGTGCGCTCACGATGACACGGTGGCTTCGAGCAGATAGCCCAGGCCGCGCACCGTGCGCACGGCCAGGCCCGAGCCTTCGAGCTTCTTGCGCAGGCGGTGGATGTAGACCTCGATGGAGCCGCCCTTGAGCATGTCCTGCCCCCAGGTCAGGCCTTCGTCCTGCCCGCCTCCCGAGGGGGGCAAGGAAGCCTGGGGCGGCCCGGCGCTTCCTTGGCCGCCCCAGGCCTCAACGATCTGCGCCTTGGTGACGACGCG
>JAEKLF010000276.1 GCA_019509985.1 Burkholderiales bacterium
GTGGGCTTCAACGTCATAGGCCTGGGCCGCGTAGTGCGCGGCCACGCCCGGCTGAAGCATCCACTGTCCGTCAGTGAACTTCATGGCTGGTGGGTTCCTGGTTGTCTCCGGGGCGCCGGCGGCGATGCCGGCCTCTTCGCTTCTTCTGGTCTTGTGTCGCCGGTCTCCTCAGGCTGGGGGCGCCTTGACGTGGCGTGCGATGTAGTCGCCGTGCTCCGGCATGCCGGACACGGTCTGCTGGATGGCCTGGCGCAGCCGCACGAAGTGCTGCAGCAGCGCGGCCGTGTCGATGTGGTCGACGAAGGGGTCGTAGCTTTCGGGCCGCAGGCCCAGGCCCATGAACAGTGACACCCACGATGGCTCGGCAAAGCCATCGGGGTCGAGGATGGTGACGCGGCCACTGGCGCGAAAGAGCTCGATCTGGTGGGCCAGCGTGTCGGGGATGGGCATGGCCGCGCAGTAGCGCCACAGTTCGGAATCGCGCCTCTCGGTCAGCTTGTAGTGCAGCACGATGAAGTCGCGCACGGACTCGTACTGCACGGCCATGAGGCGGTTGAACTCGGCAGCCAGATGCGGCTGGAAGCGCTTGTCCGGGAAGAACTGGATCAGACGGCCGACGCCGTCCATGATGAGCTGGATGCTGGTGGACTCCAGCGGCTCCAGGAAGCCACCGGCCAGGCCGATGGCGACGACGTTCCTGACCCAGCCCTGCTTGCGTCGGCCAGTCGTGAAGCGCAGCTGGCGTGGCGTGTCGAGAGCCTGGCTGTCCAGCCCGGCCAGCAGCGTGCCGGCCGCTTCGTCGTCGCTGATGAATTGGTTGCAATAGACGTGGCCGTTGCCTGTGCGGTGCTGCAGCGGGATGCGCCACTGCCACCCGGCGGCCTTGGCCGTGGACATCGTGTAGGGCGTCAGCGGCTCGACTCGCGCGCTGGGCACGGCCTGGGCGCTGTTGCACGGCAGCAGCGCGCTCCAGTCCTCGAAGGGCGACTGCATCGCACCGCCGATCAGCAGCGCGCGAAAGCCCGAGCAGTCGATGAAGAGATCGCCGTCGATGCGGCGGCCGTCGGCCAGCTTGACGGCGGCGACGAAGCCGTCCTCCGGACGCAGTTCGACGTCGACGATGGTTCCCTCCACGCGCTGAGCGCCGCGCTGCATCGCGTACTCGCGCAGGTAGGCGGCGTACAGGCCGGCGTCGAAGTGGTAAGCGAATGAAAAGGCATTGGCCGCCGAAGGCTGGTCACCCTCGGGTGGCGTGAAGCGGTTGCGCCGCGCCATGACGGTCGACGTCGACCAGTCCTCGTAGCCCGGCAGCTTGTCCACCTCCCGCTGCAGGCGCAGCCAGTGCTGCCAGGGCGAGCGGCCATCGATGGCAGGGCCGAAGTCGCCGAAGCCGTGGAAGAAGCTGTTCCCGACGCGGCCCCAGTCGCGGAACTCGATGCCCAGCTTGAAGCTGCCCTGCGTGCGTTTGACGAAGTCGGCGCCGTCCAGGCCGAGCGTGCCGTTGTAGGCGCGGATCGGCGGCAGCGTGGCCTCGCCGACGCCGATGGTGCCGATGTCGCGCGACTCCACGAGCACGATCTCGCAACGCCCGGCACCGGCGCGCTCGAAGCGCTGCGCCAGTGGCGCAGCCGCCATCCAGCCGGCGGTGCCGCCGCCGACGATGACGATCTTGCGGATGGACGGGTCTGACATGGTTATGCGGGAGGGCTGCCACGACGGGCGTGAGCGCACCACTCAAGGGCGGCAGGCGGCGCGATCTTCGTTGCCTCGGCACCACTTCGGCTAGGTGCTTTCACCCTATTTACTTCGTGCAACGGTCGAACTAATATGAAATCCAAAGCCATCCATGGCGAACAAAAGCAGGAGACAAATGCAGGCCGAAGCCGCCGGCAGCCAACAGCTGCTCAAGGTCATCAATCGCATGACGCTGGTGCGCCATCTCTGCGCCAACCCAGGGCTGTCGCGTGCCGACCTGGCCGTGGCTGTGGGCCTGACCAAGTCCACCGTCGGCCTGCTGGTGCGCGAGCTGATCAGCGAAGGCTGGCTGGCCGAGCGCGAGGTCGTCGCGACCGGCGACCTGGGCCGCCGCCCCACGCCCCTCTTCATCGACCCGGGCCGGCTGCTGCTGCTGGGTGCCGAGGTCGGCATCGAGTCGGTGCGCGTCGTCGCCACCTCTCTCACCGGCGAGGTGCATGCCTGCACGGTCGCCAACTACGGCGCCAGCCGCACGGCCAAGGCCTGCATCGCCAGCCTTGCCGCCGCGCTGCTGAAACTGCGCAAGCAACTGGACCCCAGCCAGCAGGTCCTGGGCATCGGCGTCGGCCTGCCCGGTGGCGTCAACGAGGCGCGCGGCGTGCTGCACTTCGCGCCCAACCTGGGCTGGCGCGATGTCCCCTTCGGCGCGCTGCTGGGCGAGAAACTGCAGGACACGGCGCTGGCCGGCGTGCCCCTGCTCATCCAGAACGAAGCCGATGTCGCGGCGCTGGGCGAGATGGAGTTCAACCCCGCGCCGGCATCGGACCCGCTGCTCTACGTCTCCATCAACCAGGGCCTGGGCGCCGGCGTGATCGTCGGTGACCGGCTGCTCACGGGCAGCCGCGGCTTTGCCGGCGAGGTGGGCCACATGGTGCTGCAGCTGAACGGCCCGCGCTGCTCCTGCGGGCGCCGCGGCTGTGCCGAAGCACTGATTGCCACGCGCGCCATGCTGGGCGGCAGCGGCAATGGCAGTGAAGGCGGCACCGCGCTGCGCTCGTTGTCCGAGGTGCGCGCGCACCTCGTCGACGAAGACCCCGAGACGCTGAAGGCCGTCACCTCGGCAGGCCGCTACCTCGGCGTGCTGCTGCAGAACCTCGCCACCGCCTATGACCCCGCCTGCATCGTGCTGGGCGGCTCCGTCGTCGAGCTGGGCGAGCCCTTCCTGAAGCCGGCGCTGGCCACGCTGCACGACTACGCCGCGGCCGCCAGCCTGCCGCCGCCCAGCGTGCGCACCTCGCGCTTTGGCGCCAACGCCGTGGCCATCGGCGCCGCGGCACTGGCCCGATACCGCCTGACCCGCCCCGCCCTGCCGCTGTCGAGCAGCAGCGCCGCCTTGGCCGAAACGGTGGAGCCCGCCTGATGTACCTCGGCATCGATCTCGGCACCTCCGAAGTCAAGCTGCTGCTGCTCGACGGCACGGGCCGCATCGTCGGCACGGCGGGTGCGGCGCTGACGCTCTCCAGCCCCGAGCCGCTGTGGTCCGAGCAGGCGCCGGGCGACTGGTGGCGCGCCACCGAAGCCGCCGTCGCCCGGCTGCGCGCCGCCCACCCGGCCGAGTTCGCCGCCGTGCGCGGCATCGGCCTGTCCGGCCAGATGCACGGCGCCGTGCTGCTCGGGCGCGACGACGAGGTGCTGCGCCCCGCCATCCTGTGGAACGACGGCCGCAGCCACGCCGAATGCGCCGAGCTCGAAGCCGCCGCATCGCGCCTGCACGACATCGCCGGCAACCTCGCCATGCCCGGCTTCACCGCGCCCAAGCT
>JAEKLF010000067.1 GCA_019509985.1 Burkholderiales bacterium
GCGGCATCGTGCGCCAGTACTCCCTCAGCAACGACCCCGCCGAAGCGCACCGCTACGTGATCGGCGTGCTGCTCGACAGCCGTTCACGCGGCGGTTCGCGGGCGGTGCACGAGCAACTGGCGCCGGGGCAAACGCTGCAGGTCAGCGCACCGAAGAATCACTTCCCACTGGCGGCGCAGGCCCGCCGCAGCCTGCTGATTGCCGGCGGCATCGGCATCACGCCCATCCTGGCGATGGCCCGCCAGCTGGCGCGCGACGACGCCGATTTCGAACTCCACTACGCGGCGAGCAGCGCAGAGCGCATGGCCTTTCGGGCCGAAATCGAATCGAGCGCCTGGGCCGGCGTGGCTCACTTCCACGTCGGCGACACCCGCCTGGACGTTGAAGCCCTGCTGGCCGCACAGGACGCGCATGTTCATGTCTACGTCTGCGGCCCCAAGCGCCTGATCGACGCGGTGACCGACGCGGTGAAACGCCAGGGCTGGGCCGGTGAGCGGGTTCATCACGAATTCTTCGCCGGTGCCGAACCACCCGCGCCCGGCCAGAACGGCGCCTTCGAGATCCAACTCGCGCGCTCCGGCCGGATCATCCCGGTCGCCGCGGACCGGACCGCCGCCGAGGCGCTGATCGCCGCCGGTGTGCCGCTGCTGACCTCTTGCGAGCAAGGCGTCTGCGGCACATGCCTGACGCCGGTGCTGGCCGGCGAGCCCGAGCATCGCGACCTGTATCTGACGCCTGAGGAACAAGCGGCGAACGACCAGTTCACGCCCTGCTGCTCGCGCTCGCGCAGCCCGAGGCTGGTGCTCGACTTGGCATAGCCCAGCGCGACGGGCTCGCGCACACGGCCTTCAAGCTCATGGTGCGCGATGCGAAGCGCATGGGTGCGGTTTCAACGCTCGATCGGAAACATCGGTCGACCGCTCTTGGTCTGAGCCGCCGGAACCTCTTCCTGCATCACGTCCCAGTGTTCAACCAGCTTTCCGTTCTTGACGCGAAAGATGTCGACGACCACGAGCGGCTTCGGTCCCCATCCCGTGACGCGGCCATGGATCATCACCATGTCGCCGTCTGCCGCGATGATGCCAGGCTCGTACTTGAAATTGGCGGGCAGCGAGGCTACCACCTTCGGCAGGTCGTCGGCCCCGTCCGCCATCGTCGGATTGTGCTGAAGATAGGGCTTGCCGTAGTAGAGCCGCATGGCCTTCTCAGCGTCCCGGGTGACGAAAAGCTCGTGCATGGCATTGCTGACCAGCTTCTTGTTGGCTTCCTCCAGCGGGCCCGCGAACGCTTGACCCGAGCCAATGCAGATGACGGCGACGGCCACGCTGGCGAATTGCAAGAACGACTTCACTAGATGCTCCTCCAAAGTTGGTGGCTGGATCGTAGGAGGGGCGGTTGTCGCAGTTAAGGGGCCAAAGCGGCATGCTTTATGCCGTCGGTCGGCATAATCAGGCGTCACGTCCGAGGAAGATTTGTGTGGACAAATTCGTCGCGATCAAAGTCTTCCTCCAGGTCGTGCGGGCCGGCTCGTTCGTCAGGGCCGCTGAGCAGCTTGGTTTGTCTCAGACGAGCGCGTCACGGATCGTCCGAGAACTCGAAGAGACAGTGGGCGTGCGCCTTCTGAATCGCTCGACTCGCAGTCTCAGCTTGACCGACGTCGGCGACCGACTGTTCACCCTCTATGGCCAGGTGGTCGACGATCTCGAGGGAATGGAGGCAGAGGCCGCTGGATCGGGCTCCTCAACGGCCCGGCGTCGTTTGCGAGTGGCGCTTCCCTACAGCTTCGCCACACGTCGGCTCGATGCTGCGATCTGCCGGTTTCGCGAGGAGCATCCGACTGTAGATCTGGAAATCCGACTCGACGATTCTCCGACTGACCTCGTCCGAGATGGCTTCGACCTGAGCATCCGGATCGCTCCAGCGCTTGGCTCTTCGACAATTGCCCGACGGATCGCCTCCGTGCCCATGGTCACATGCGCCGCACCGGCCTATCTTCAGCGGCGTGGTCGGCCACTGATTCCGGGGAACCTCGAGAACCACGAGTGCCTCCTCTACACCGACGCCGATCCGCCAGACGAATGGACTTTCGAACGTGACGGAAACCGCGAAGTGCAGCGAGTGGCAGGGGCGGTGAAGGCGAACAGCGGCGATATGTTGTGCGCGCTTGCCGTGGCGGGACAGGGGATCATTTTCCAGCCGGCTTTCATCGTCGGCGCAGAGATCGCCTCAGGCAAGCTGTTGCCGATCCTGGAGGACTTCGAGCCGCAGCCAAGGAGCGCCTACGCGATTTATCCGCCGACCATTTCGGGTCAGCGGATCAACTACCTAACAGTAAACGGCGCCTGATACGGCCTCCCAAACGCCACTCCCGCCACCACCGTCTCCACCGGTTTCAGGTACACCTTCCCCTGCCTCGTGTTGTTTCTCGTATCGACAAACGACACGGGTGACTCGACCACCTCCATGATCGACAGGTCCGCCGGAGCACCCGCCTGCAGCGTGCCGTGTTTGGGGATGCGGTCGATGATCTGCGCGGGCGCCGAGGTGGCCATGGCCACCACTTCGGCGAGCGAATAGCCCATGTTCAGGAACTTGCTCATCACCCACGTCAGGTACGGTATGCCGGGTGAGTTGCCGCTGAAGACGTGAACGTCCGACGAGATCGTGTCCGGTGGGCAGCCTTGCGCGATTGCGGCTTCGGCCACCGTGTAGTCGAAGCTGCCGCCCCCATGACCCACGTCGAAGATGACACCGCGCTTCTTCGCTTCCAGCGCCGCGGGCAGGAGCTTGCCATCCTGCACGATATTTGTTCCTTCGCCTGCCACATTCGGCGCGCCGGAGAAGCAGTGGGTCAGCACGTCGCCGGGGCGCAGCACGTCGAGGATCTGCGACATCAGCTGGCGGCTCTGCACGCCCCCGATATGGACCATCATCCTCGCGGGCACGCCAGATGCGACGCATGCGGCGATGCCGCGCCTGAGTGGCTCCATGCCGTGGTTGGCGATCACGTTCTCACTCATGCGCACTTTCACGCCCAGGACGATGTCCGCGTTCTCAGCGACGGCGCGGGCGGTCAACCCGACTTGGGCGTATTCGATGTTGAACAATTCGGGCACGGGAAAGCCCGAGAGTCCAGTCACGCCAATGTGAATGAACGCGAAGTGGCGCGTGCGCGACGCGGGCACGATGAAACGGCGGAACGCAGCGAAGTTGTTGGCGCCCGCGTCGCCAGCGGAGACGACGGTGGTCGTCCCTTGGTACGGCACCAATTCGTCTGCCGGAATTCCGATGGCCGAGCCGTACGGGTACACGTGGCAGTGCAGATCAATCAGGCCAGGCGTCACGAGCTTGCCGTGCGCGTCCATCACGCGTCGCCCGCGATCAGCGGGAATTGACGGCGCGACGGTTTCAATAAGGCCGTAGCGGATCCCGATGTCGCGCATACCTGAGAGCCGCTGGCTTGGGTCCAGCACGTTGCAGTTGCGGATCAATAGGTCGAACTTGTCATCCGGTCCCATTGCCGCGTTTGCCGCGCCGGGCAGCATGCTCAGTCCTGTCAGCGATGCACCCGCCTGGATTAACCGGCGCCGCGTGATGTCGGCCATGGCTCGTCCCCTCGCTCCTACGGTGCGCGGAATATCTGCCGGGGGAGGGGCGGCGTCAATGACTGGGCGACAGCTCTGCGGCGCCGCCATTGCGTCGGCGCACGATGCCCGCTCCTGGCCGTGAGCCGGTGCCGCGGGAGGAGCGGCGCGGGCACGTCACTATCGCCACCCGAACGCGATACGAGCCCCGCCCCTTCTTCCACACCCTGGCCCACATCGCCGTGCATCCTTTCCAAATGCGCCGCTCACAGGTCTGGCCTAACTCCTCAACCGCGCGACAGCGCGTGGCTGCGCCCGCCAGGCGCTGGGTGCCAGGCCCGTCAGCCGCAGGAAAAAGCGCGTGAAGTAGGCCGGGTCAGCAAAGCCCAGGCCATCGGCAATCTGGCGCACCTGCAGCGTCGTGTAGCCCAGCTCGCGCTTGGCTTCCAGCAGCAGGCGCTGGTGCAGCACGTCAAGCGCCGAGCAGTTCAGATGCTGGCGGCACAGGCGATTGAGCTGCGTCGTCGTGATGCCCAGCGGCGCGGCGAGCGTGTCCAGCGTCGGGTGGCTGCGGTAGTGGCGCTCGACCTGCTCGCGGTAGCGCGCCAGGTGCTGCATGGCGCGACCCTCGGGCCCGCCACCTTCCGTGGCATCGGTCACCAGCGGCGGCAGCCGGGCCACCAAGGCGGCGGCCATCAGCACGGCGCCGTCCAGCACCTGCGCACGCCAGGGCGAGCTGCTGGCGTAGTCGTCACACAGCGTCCGCCCGATGGCGAGCAACGACTCACCTTGCGGCGAGCCGGGCTCCAGCGCCGCCGCCCGCGACGCGGCCAACCCCTCCCAGAGCCCGCGCGATGCGCCGAGCAGGCTGCGCAGCCGCGCCTGGTCCAGCGTGACGACATGGCCTTGCGTCTCCGGCAAGAACGCAAAGCCATGCACGACCAGCATCGGCACCCAGACAACGGCCGGCGCGTGCAACTCCAGCAGTTGCCCGTCGATCTGCACGCGCGCCAGGCCGGCCTCGATCAGCAGCAGCTGCAGCAGCGTCGCGTGCCGGTGCGGGCGGATTTCCCAATTGTGCAATCGGCTGCGGTCAGCGATGGACTCCATGTGCAGCCCGTCCAGCGCCGCATCCCGCCCCAGCTCGCCATACAGCGCGTACAGCGGCAGCGATGAAGCGGGTTGGGTTCTCGGCATAGGTTCGGATTGTGCAAGCACGGGTTCCTGCCGTCCATTGCCCGCACCCACCCACCGGCCTACGCTCACAGGCATCAAACAAGAACGGAGCGGGACATGAAAACACTGCGCACCCAGGTGCTCATCGTCGGCGCGGGGCCGTCGGGCCTGCTGCTCGGCCAGCTGCTGCACAAGGCCGGCGTGGCCAACCTCATCGTCGAACGCCAGACGGGCGCCTACGTGCTTGGCCGCATCCGCGCCGGCGTGCTGGAGCAGACGACGGTGGACCTGTTGATTGAGGCCGGCGTCGGCGCGCGCATGCAGGCCGAAGGCCTGGTGCATCACGGCTTCGAGCTGATGTTCGATGGCCAGCGCCATCACATCGACCTGGGCCGGCTGACTGGCGGCAAGTCGGTCATGGTGTACGGCCAGACCGAGGTGACGCGAGACCTGATGGAGGCGCGCGCGGCGGCCGGTGAGCAGACGCTGTACTCGGCGTCCGACGTGGAGCTGTTCGGCTTCGACGGCGATCAGCCCGGCGCGCGTTGCACGGTGGACGGCGAGCGCATCGAGATCCTGTGCGACTACATCGCCGGCTGCGACGGCTATCACGGTATCAGTCGCGCCAGCGTGCCAGCGGAGGCGATCCGCACGCACGAGAAGGTCTACCCCTTTGGCTGGCTGGGCATGCTCAGCGACACGCCGCCGGTGTCCCACGAGTTGATCTACGGCCGCCACGAGCGCGGCTTCACGCTGTGCAGCATGCGCTCCAGCACGCGCAGCCGCTACTACCTGCAGGTGCCGCTGACCGAGCAGGCCGGCGATTGGAGCGACGAGCGCTTCTGGAACGAGCTGCGCCTGCGCATGGACCCCGCCGCGGCCGCCGCCCTCGTCACTGGTCCATCACTTGAGAAGAGCATCGCGCCGCTACGCAGCTTCGTCGCCGAGCCGATGCGCTTTGGCCGGCTGTTCCTGGCCGGCGACGCCGCCCACATCGTGCCGCCCACGGGCGCCAAGGGGTTGAACCTGGCGGCGTCGGACGTGCGCTATCTGTCGCAGGCGCTGATCGAGCGCTACCGCGACAAGAGCCAAGCCGGCATCGAGCATTACTCAGCGCGCTGCCTGTCGCGCATCTGGAAGGCCGAGCGCTTCTCGTGGTGGTTCACCAGCCTGATGCACACCCTGCCGAATGAGCCGGAGATCGATGCCAAGCTGCACCGCGCCGAGCTGGAGTACCTTGTCACTTCGAACAGTGCCATGGCTGCCATGGCGGAAAACTACGTCGGCCTGCCGGTCTGAGGCTGCGGCTCGCGCACCAGCTTCATCAACAGCGCCGCAGTGCGCTGTGTTAACGGCGTGGAGCGCTTCAGCGCCGGCGTGACGAGGCACAGCGTCGTCTTCACGTCGCTGGCCTTGAAGCGCGTGACTGCCAGGCGCTCGGGGTGCTCGAAGGCACGCAGCACGTCCTCGCCCAGAGCTGCATGCCCGAGGCCCGCGGCCACGAGGTCGAGGATGGTCGGCACGCTGGACACCTCCCAATCCACACGCAGCTGAACGCCAGCCATGGCCGCAGCCTCCTCCATGCGCTTGCGGAATACATGGCCCCGCTGCGGCATGATCAACGGCAGGCGCGACAGCTCCGCCAGCGTCAACGGCCCGCTCGGTGCCGCCTCCGACGGGCTCAGCAGCAGCAGCGCCTCCTCGCGCAGCGGCAGGATCTCCAGCGACGGCAGCGGCTCGGGGTTGTAGACCAGGGCCAGGTCGGCCCGACCCGACACCAGCCACTCGGTGAGGTGGGTCGAGAAGCCTTCCATGATGACCAGCCGCGCCCGCGGGCAGCTGGCGCTGAAGGCCTGGATCAACGGCAGCGTGTGCATGCGCGCCTGTGTCGGCGGCATGGCCACGACGATCTGGCCCACGGGCTCGTTGCGGTGCTCGCTGAGGTCCTCGCGCGCCTGCGTCACCAGGTGCAGGATGCCCTGGCCGTGCTCGAACAGGCGGCGCCCCGCCTCGGTCAGCTCCACGCCGCGGCCGTTGCGCAGGAACAGGGTCTCATGCAGCTCCGTTTCCAGCGCCCGCACCTGACGGCTCAGCGCCGGCTGGGCGACGTTCAGCACCAGGGCCGCCTTGCTGAAGCTGCCGTGCTCGGCGACCTGGATGAAGTATTCGATCTGGTTCAGCGTCATGGGCCGCATCTTGGCAGAGCCCATGCCGGATCGCTATAGCTGCTAGCGGTAGCCAGACCTAGCGTGATAGAGCGCCGCTGCCAAGAATCGCACCCCATGAGCACTGCCCTCACCCTGATCTCGTCCATGGCCACGCGCCATCTGATGACGGCACTGGCGCAATCCCATGCCCAGACCGGTGCGCCGGCCGTGCGCCTGGAGTCCGTCGGCGGCGTGGACGCCGCGCGGCGTGTTCAGGACGGCGAGGCCTTCGACGTGGTCGTGCTGGCCAGCGACGCCATCGCCAAGCTGGACGCCGCCGGGCGGCTGAAGCCCGACAGCGTGCGTGCCATCGCCGACTCCAGCGTCGCGCTTGCCGTTCGCGCCGGCACCGCACCACCCGACATCGGCACCGAAGCCGCCCTGCGCGCCGCTGTGCTGCAGGCCCGCACCATCGGCTATTCGACCGGGCCCAGCGGCACGGGCCTGATGAAGCTCTTCGAACGCTGGGGCCTGACCGACACGCTGAAGGGCCGCCTGGTGCAGGCCCGCCCCGGCGTGCCGGTTGGCAGCCTGGTGGCCGGCGGCGAGGTCGAACTGGGCTTCCAGCAATACAGCGAGCTGATGGACCTCCCTGGCATCACGCTGCTCGGCGGCATGCCGGCGTCGGTGGACATGGTCACCCGCTTCAGTGGCGCCGTGACGGCCAACACGGCCCAGCCCGATGCGGCCCAGGCGCTGCTGGATTTCATGGCCAGCCCCGCCACCGAAGCGATCAAACGGCAACACGGCATGCGCGCCGCCGAAGACACGCACTGACCCCAACGACAACAGGAGACAAGCATGCAGACCTCACAGAATCCCAGCCCCGGCCCGCGCGCCGTGGACGTGCAGCGCCTCATCGACGACCACCCGCTGTCCGGCTGGCAATGGGTCGTCTTTGCGCTGTGCTTCTTCGTCGTGCTGCTGGACGGCTTCGACACCGCGGCCATCGGCTACATCGCCCCGTCGCTCATTAAGGACTGGGGCGTCACCAAGCCCATGCTGGCGCCGGTGCTCAGCGCCGCTCTCTTCGGCCTGGCCGCCGGAGCGCTGCTGTCCGGCCCCATTGCCGACCGGCTGGGCCGCAAGCGCGTGCTGACGGTGACCGTGCTGCTCTTCGGCGTGGCCACGCTGGTCTCGGCATTCGCCACCAACCTGACGGAGCTCAGCGTGCTGCGCTTCATCACCGGCCTGGGACTGGGTGCGGCCATGCCCAGTGCCGTCACGCTGATGAGCGAGTATTGCCCCACCGCGCGCCGCTCCACGCTGACCAACCTGATGTTCTGCGGCTTCCCGCTGGGCGCGGCCTTCGGCGGCTTCCTGGCCGCGTGGATGATCCCGCAATGGGGCTGGCAGAGCGTGCTGATGCTGGGCGGCATCGCGCCGCTGGTTCTGACGGTCGGCCTGCTGACGCTGCTGCCCGAGTCGGTGCGCTTCATGGTCACGCGCCGCCAACCCATTGAGCGCATCCGCGCGGCCCTGGCCCGCATCGCCGGCCCGCAGGTGCACCAGATCGAGCGCTTCACGCTGAGCGAGACGCGCGTCGTCACCAACGAGCGCGGCGGCCTGGCCCAGGTGCTGGCCCGCTCCTACCGCCTGGGCACGCTGATGCTGTGGATCGCCTACTTCATGGGTCTGGTGATCTTCTATGCGCTCATCAACTGGATGCCGCTGCTGTTCAAGGAGGCCGGCATCGAGCCGCGCACCGCGACGCTGATCTCCGCCCTCTTTCCGCTCGGCGGCGTGGGCGCCGTGTTCTTCGGCTGGCTGATGGACCGCGTGGAGCCCAACCGCATCGTCGCCCTGGGCTTTGCGCTGACGTCGGTGGCCATCTGGTCCATCGGCCAGATGACGGGCAACGTGGCGGCGCTGGTCGTCTGCGTCTTTCTGGCCGGCGTGCTGATGAACACCGCGCAGTCCTCGCTGCCGGCGCTGGCCGCGGCCTTCTACCCCACCAACGCGCGTGCCACCGGCGTGTCCTGGATGCTGGGCCTCGGCCGCTTCGGCGGCATTCTGGGCTCGCTGCTGGTGGCGCAAATGGCCGCCATGCACGCCAGCATCGGCACCGTGTTCCTGGTGCTGGCCGTGCCCGGCGCCCTCGCCGCCACGGCGTTGTGGATCAAGCGCGATGCCGATGGCTTTGCCAGCGATGGCGAGGCTCGCGCCGTACTCGCGCACTGAACAACGACTTGGAGCAATTCCCCATGATCATCGACGTCCACGGCCACTACACGACCGCACCGGCTGCTCTCGGTGCCTGGCGCGACCTGCAGATCGCAGGCCTGAAGGACCCTTCCCGCGCACCCAAGGCCAGCGAGCTGAAGATCAGCGACGACGAGCTGCGCGAGTCCATAGAGACCAACCAGCTCAAGCTGATGAAGCAGCGCGGCTCGGACCTGACCATCTTCAGCCCGCGTGCCAGCTTCATGGCCCACCACATCGGCGACTTCAACACCTCCGCCACCTGGGCCGCCATCTGCAACGAGCTCTGCTACCGCGTCGCGCAACTCTTCCCCGACCACTTCGTGCCCGCCGCCATGCTGCCGCAGTCGCCCGGCGTGGACCCGGCCAGCTGCATTCCCGAACTGGTCAAGTGCGTGGAGCAGTACGGCAACGTCGGCATCAACCTGAACCCGGACCCGTCCGGCGGCCACTGGACGTCGCCGCCGCTGTCGGACCGGCACTGGTACCCCATCTACGAGCAGATCGTCGACTACGATATCCCGGCCATGGTGCATGTGTCCACCAGCTGCAATGCCTGCTTCCACACCACCGGCGCCCACTACCTGAATGCCGACACGACGGCCTTCATGCAGTGCCTGACCAGTGACCTGTTCAAGGACTTCCCGACGCTGAAGTTCCTGATCCCGCACGGCGGCGGCGCGGTGCCCTACCACTGGGGGCGCTTCCGCGGCCTGGCCCAGGAACTGAAGAAGCCGCTGCTGAGCGAGCATCTGCTGAACAACATCTTCTTCGACACCTGCGTCTACCACCAGCCGGGCATCGACCTGTTGACCAAAGTGATCCCAGTCAAGAACATCCTGTTCGCGTCCGAGATGATCGGCGCAGTGCGCGGCATCGACCCCGAGACCGGCCACTACTACGACGACACCAAGCGCTACGTCGAGGCCACCGCCAACCTCAGCGACGCGGACCGCCACGCGGTCTACGAGGGCAATGCCCGCCGCGTGTTTCCGCGCCTGGATGCGCAACTGAAAGCCAAGGGCCTCTGACCATGTACGAACTCGGCGTCGTCTACCGCAACATCCAGCGCGCCGACCGCACGGCCGCCGATAGGCTGGCCGCTTTGGGCTCGGCCACCGTGCACGAGGCCATGGGCCGCGTCGGCCTGCTCAAGCCCTATATGCGGCCCATCTATGCTGGCGTCCAGGTCTCGGGCACGGCCGTGACCGTGCTGCTGCAGCCGGGTGACAACTGGATGATGCATGTCGCCGCGGAGCAGATCCAGCCCGGCGACATCGTCGTTGCCGCCGTCACCGCCGACTGCACCGACGGCTACTTCGGTGACCTGCTTGCCACGTCCTTCCAGGCCCGCGGCGCGCGCGCCCTGGTCATCGACGCCGGCGTGCGCGACGTGAAAACGCTGCAGCAGATGGCCTTCCCTGTGTGGAGCAGGTGCATCAGCAGCAAGGGCACGATCAAGGCCACGCTGGGCTCTGTCAACGTGCCGGTCGTCTGCGCGGGCATGTGGGTCACACCGGGCGACGTCATCGTGGCGGACGACGACGGCGTCGTCTGCGTACCGGCAGCGCGTGCGGTCGACACGCTGGAAGCCGCCCTCAAGCGCGAAAGTTTCGAAGGCGAGAAGCGCGCCAAGCTGGCTTCGGGCGTGCTCGGGCTGGACATGTACAAGATGCGTGAGCCGCTCGAAAAAGCCGGCCTGCGCTACATCGACTAGGAAATGAAGCCCCTCGCCCAAACGCACCCCGCTGAACGCGGGCACGCCTGGTCGGTCCCCCGCGGGGACGGCGATGCTTGCGGCATTGAGCCGCAAGCACATCGCCATAGCGGGCCGGCTTGGGAGCGGCCCGGCGCTCGGCCCGAGCAATACGGATCACCAAAATGACCTTCACCAAGACCCCCGGCTGGCTGGACTGGTACGCCACTCCTTCCAGACCGCGTTTCCAAGTCCCGGCCGGCGCCGTCGACGCGCACTGCCATGTGTTCGGCCCCGGCGCGCAGTTCCCATTCGCGCCGGAGCGCAAGTACACGCCGTGCGACGCCAGCAAGGCCCAGCTGTTCGCGCTGCGCGACCACCTTGGCTTCGCGCGCAACGTCATCGTGCAGGCCACCTGCCACGGTGCCGACAACAGCGCGCTGATCGACGCGCTGCAAAGCGCCGGCGGCAAGGCGCGCGGCGTCGTCACCATCAAGCGCGGCATCAGCGACGAAGAGCTGTGGCGCATGCACGCGGCCGGCGTGCGCGGCGTGCGCTTCAACTTCGTCAAGCGACTGGTGGACTTCACGCCCAAGGAGGAACTGCAGGAGATTGCCGGGCGCATCGCCCGCCTGGGCTGGCATGTCGTCATCTACTTCGAGGCGGCCGACCTGCCCGAGCTGTGGGACTTCTTCACCGCCCTGCCCACCACCGTCGTCGTCGACCATATGGGCCGGCCGGACGTCAGCAAGCCGGTCGACGGCCCCGAGTTCGAACTCTTCCTGAAGTTCATGCGCGAGAACGCCAACGTGTGGAGCAAGCTCAGCTGCCCCGAGCGCTTGTCCGTCACCGGCCCGCGCGCGCTGGACGGCGAGCAGACGGCTTATCGCGACGTCGTGCCCTTCGCGCGCCGCGTCATGGACGAATTCCCGGACCGCGTTCTGTGGGGCACCGACTGGCCCCATCCCAACCTGAAGGACCACATGCCCGACGATGGCCTGCTGGTGGACTTCATCCCGCACGTCGCCCCCACAGTCGAGCAGCAACGCCGGCTGCTGGTGGACAACCCGATGCGCCTCTATTGGCCCGAGGAGGTTTGATCCATGCCGATTGACAAGTCCTACAACGACATCCCCGGCACCACCATCTTCGACGCCGAGCAGTCCCGCCAGGGCTACTGGCTCAACCAGTTCTGCATGTCGCTGATGAAGGCCGACAACCGCGTCCGCTTCAAGGCCGATGAGCGCGCCTATCTTGATGAATGGCCAATGACGGACGCGCAGAAGGCGGCGGTACTGGCACGCGACCTGAACGAGTGCATCCGCCTGGGCGGCAACATCTACTTCCTGGCCAAGATCGGCGCGACCGACGGCCGCAGCTTCCAGCAGATGGCGGGCAGCATGACCGGCATGACCGAAGAGGAGTACCGCAACATGATGATCGCCGGCGGTCGCTCCGTGGAAGGCAACCGCCGCGTTGGCGAAGACGGCGACGCGCAGGCGCACCGCCAGCCGCAAGGGAAGAAGTAAACGTGGCCCGCATCACCGCATCCGTCTACACCTCGCACGTGCCCGCCATCGGCGCGGCGCTGGACCTGGGCAAGACCACCGAACCCTACTGGCAGCCCGTGTTCGCCGGTTACGAGCCGTCCAAGCGCTGGCTGGCCCAGAACCGTCCGGACGTCGTCTTCCTCGTCTATAACGACCACGCCACCGCCTTCAGCCTGGACCTGATCCCCACTTTCGCCATCGGCACCGCCGCGCGCTTCGAGCCCGCCGACGAAGGCTGGGGCCCGCGCCCGGTGCCGCCCGTCATCGGCCACCCGGAGCTGGCCGCGCACATCGCGCACTGCGTCATCCAGGACGACTTCGACCTGACCATCGCCAACAAGATGGACGTGGACCACGGCCTGACCGTGCCGCTGTCGCTGATGTGCGGCCAGCCCGACCCCATCCAAGGCGCGTGGCCCTGCGCCGTCATCCCGTTCGCGGTCAACGTCGTGCACTACCCGGTGCCGTCGGGGCGGCGCTGTTTCATGCTGGGCCAGGCCATCCGCCGCGCGGTGGAGTCCTATGGTGAAGACCTGAACGTGCAGATCTGGGGCACCGGCGGCATGAGCCACCAGCTGCAGGGCCCGCGCGCCGGCCTCATCAACCGTGAGTGGGACAACCGCTTCCTGGACCGTCTGATCGCCGAGCCCGACGCCTTGTCGCGCGTGCCGCATGACGAGTACGTGCGCGAGGCCGGTTCCGAGGGCATCGAGCTGGTGATGTGGCTGATCGCCCGCGGCGCGATGGCCGACGTCAATGGCGGCGCGGCGCCGCGCGTCGCGCATCGCTTCTATCACGTGCCTGCCTCGAACACGGCCGTGGGACACCTCATCCTGGAGAACACATGAGCACCCCTATTCGTGTTGCCCTCGCCGGCGCAGGCGCCTTCGGCATCAAGCACCTGGACGGCATCAAGAACATCGATGGCGTCGAAGTCGTCTCGCTGATCAGCCGCGACCTGGACAAGACCCGCGAGGTCGCCGGCAAGTACGGCATCGCCCACGTCACCACCGACCTGGCCGACGCGCTGGCGCTGCCCGAGGTCGACGCCGTCATCCTGTGCACGCCCACGCAGATGCACGCCAGCCAGACGCTGGCCTGCCTGAAGGCCGGCAAGCATGTGCAGGTGGAGATCCCGCTGTGCGACGTGCTGGCCGACGGTGAGGAGGTCATCAGCATGGCGCAGCAGTCCGGCCTGGTCGCCATGTGCGGCCACACGCGGCGCTTCAACCCCAGCCATCAATGGGTGCACAAGAAGATCACCGCCGGCGAGTTCAACGTCCAGCAGATGGACGTGCAGACCTACTTCTTCCGCCGCACCAACATGAACGCGCTCGGCCAGGCGCGCAGTTGGACCGACCACCTGCTGTGGCACCACGCCGCGCACACGGTCGACCTGTTCGCCTACCAGGCGCAGAGCCCGGTGGTGCAGGCCCATGCGCTCCAAGGCCCCATCCACCCGACGCTGGGCATCGCGATGGACATGAGCATCCAGCTCAAGGCCGCCAACGGCGCGATCTGCACGCTGAGCCTGTCCTTCAACAACGACGGGCCGCTGGGCACATTCTTCCGCTACATCGGCGACACCGGCACCTACCTGGCGCGCTACGACGACCTGTTCGATGGCAAGGAGAACAGGATCGACGTGTCGGCGGTGGACGTGTCCATGAATGGCATCGAGCTGCAGGACCGCGAGTTCTTCGCCGCCATTCGCGAGGGCCGCGAGCCCAACAGCAGCGTCGCGCAAGTGCTGCCCTGCTACCGCGTGCTGCACCAGCTGGAGCAACAACTCAACGCCTCGGCATGAAGACGCGACGCATCGGACCCTTCGAGGTCTCGACCATCGGCCTGGGCTGCATGAACCTCAGCCACGCCTACGGCACGCCACCGCCGCGCGACGTGGCGGCCAAAGTGCTGCACGGCGCCCTCGACGGCGGCATCACGCTGTTCGACACCGCGGCGCTGTACGGCTTTGGCGCCAATGAGAGGCTGCTGGGCGACGTGATGTCGCACCACCGCGAGCGCTTCGTGCTGACGAGCAAATGCGGCATGCAGGGCGTGGACGGTGTGCGTGTCATCGACGGCCGGCCCGCCACCATCCGCGCCAGCGTCGAGGCCAGCCTGGCGCGGCTGCGTACCGACGTCATCGACGTGCTCTGCCTGCACCGGCTGGATGCCAAGGTGCCGGTGGAAGACAGCGTCGGCGCGATGGCCGAGCTGGTGCGGGCCGGCAAGGTGCGGGCGCTGGGCCTGTCTGAAGTCTCAGCGGCCACGTTGAAGCGCGCGCACGCGGTGCACCCGATTGCCGCACTGCAGACCGAGTACTCGCTGTGGACGCGCAACCCCGAGATTGCCGTGCTGGACGCCTGCCGCGAACTGGGCATCGCCTTCGTCGCCTTCAGCCCGCTGGCGCGCGGCTTTCTCGGCGGCGAGCTGCGCGATGTCAGCAAGCTGGAGCCCAAAGACATCCGCCGCGGCATGCCGCGGTTTTCGCTGGAGAACTACGCGGCGAATCTGCGGCTGCTCGATGGCTTCCAGGACGAAGCGGCGCGGCTGAACTGCGCACCGGCCACGCTGGCGCTGGCCTGGCTGCTGCATCAGGGTGAGCACATCGTGCCCATCCCGGGCACGTCCAAGCCCGAGCATCTGTGGGAGCTGATCGCTGCCCCCAAGCTTGAGCTGGATGGCTCGACTTTGAAGCGGCTCGATGCGCTGATCAATCGGCAAACGGTCAGTGGTGCGCGCTACAACGCTGCCACGCAGACCGAGATCGACACGGAAGAGTTCTAAGCACGAAGCGGCTGGTGCTCTGCGGCAGCTTCACGGCTGGCGAAGTCCCGCGCCCAAGGGCTTTTCTTTTCGCGTCGCCAATTTGGAAGGGAATGTCTGAGTTCACGTCCAAGTCTGTGCGTCGGAATGGACGTCGCCCACACTGAGATCCAGACGGAAACGCTTCCGACACCGCCTGTTCAGGCGAACGCGCGTACTTCGCCAGAAGCGGCCTGGGCGCCCTCGCGTCGATGCCAGCCATCTGGCAGGACATGCTCGGCTCCGGGTCTGCCGGTCTTGGAAACTCGCTTTCACCTCCGGGGCGTCACCAGCGGCGACGCGATCACGCATTTGGCGCGTTCAATTTGGGGCGCTGACCCGCCTCGGTGCATCGTTCTGAAGGCCACCGTCAGGGCTATCGAGCAGCTTCCATGAAGCCCTCCTGACGCCGCCGCTCAGGGCGTCAGGCGACGAAACAAGGCCTTCGGCCGGCGTCGCCAGACAGCACCAACCGCGTGCAAAACCAGCTTGAAAAACCTGGCACGGCTCCTGCTCGTGATGACTTGTCATAACGAGTTGGACGGCCATGAGCAAAGGCGCTCTTGCAGCTAGGAAATCCTTGACGCTGGTTCCCGCACCCGAGGCGGACGGCGCTCATCGAATCAAGCTCTCCTCACCGCAGCCGCTGTACACGCAGATCAAGGAGATCCTGCGCGCACGCATCCTCGATGGCAGCTACCAGCCGCATCAACAGATGCCGTCGGAGAGCGAGATGATGGCCGGCTTCGACGTCAGCCGCATCACGGTGCGACAGGCGCTCAACGACCTGCAGAACGAAGGCCTGATCTTCCGCATCCACGGCAAGGGCAGCTTCGTCTCCAAGCCCAAGGCCTTCCAGGATCTCGGCCGGCTGCAGGGCTTCGGCGAGGCGATGCGGCAGATGGGCTACGAGACCTTCGCCCGCGTGCTGGCTATCAAGACGGTGGCGCCATCGCCCCAGGTGGCGGAGAAGCTGCAGTTGCCCAAACGTGCCAAGGTCACGGAGCTGCAGCGGGTGCGCTTCCTGAACCGCGAGCCGATCTCGCTGGACGTGACCTACGTGCCCGTGGCTATCGGACAGCGCCTGGCCAAGGAAGACCTGGCCGCGCGCGACATCTTCGTCATCCTCGAGAACGACTACGGCCTCGCTCTCGGCCACGCCGAGTTGCAGATCGGCTCGGCGCTGGCCGACGAGACGCTGGCCGCGCAGCTCAAGGTCGAGGCGGGTTCGCCGGTGCTGTTCATCGAGCGCACCACGCACACCGCCGACGGCGCGCCGATCGACTACGAGCACCTCTACTACCGCGGTGACGCCTTCCAGTACAAGGTGCGCGTCGATCGCGTGCCGGTCGCGGAGCGAGCGTCATGACGCAGCTTCCGCATATCGATAGCCGCAGCGCTTCGTTAGCGCTGTTGGCCCCCCTGACCACACTGCCCACCCTGTTAGCGGAGCGCGAATGAACACGATCGAACACGAGTACGACATCGTCATCGTTGGCGGTGGCACCGGCGGCCCCATGGCCGCAGTCAAGGCCAAGGAGAAGAACCCCAAGCTTCGCGTGCTGCTGCTGGACAAGGCCAACGTCAAGCGCAGCGGCGCCATCAGCATGGGCATGGACGGCCTGAACAACGCCGTCATTCCCGGCCACGCGACACCCGAGCAGTACACCAAGGAGATCACCGTCGCCAACGACGGCATCGTCGACCAGAAGGGGGTGTATGCCTACGCGGCCAACAGCTTCCCGATGATCGAGGAGCTGGACCGCTGGGGCATCAAGTTCGAGAAGGACGAGACCGGCGACTACTCGGTGCGCAAGGTCCACCACCTGGGCAGCTATGTGCTGCCCATGCCCGAAGGGCACCACATGAAGCGGGTGCTCTATCGCCAGCTCAAGCGGGCGCGCGTGGAGATCACCAACCGTGTCGTCGCGACGCGGCTGTTGACCGGTCCCGATGGCGAGATCGCCGGCGTCATGGGCTTCGACTGCCGCACGGCGGACTTTCACGTCATCAAGGCCAAGGCCGTGGTCATCTGCACGGGCGCTGCCGGGCGCCTGGGCCTGCCCGCCAGCGGCTACCTGTTCGGCACCTACGAGAACCCGACCAACTGTGGCGAGGGCCATGTGATGGCCTATCACGCAGGCGCCGAGCTGACCAACCTGGAGTGCTTCCAGATCAACCCGCTGATCAAGGACTACAACGGCCCGGCTTGCGCCTACGTGACGGGTCCCTTCGGCGGCTACACGTCCAACAACGCCGGCCAGCGCTTCATCGAGTGCGACTACTGGAGCGGCCAGATGATGATGGAGTTCTTCAATGAACTCGAAGGCGGCAAGGGCCCGGTGTTCCTGAAGCTCGACCATCTGGCTGAAGAAACGATCAGCGAGATCGAGCACATCCTGCACACCAACGAGCGGCCCAGCCGCGGCCGCTTCCACGAAGGCCGCGGCACCGACTACCGCAAGCAGATGATCGAGATGCACATCTCGGAGATCGGCTTCTGCAGCGGCCACAGCGCCTCTGGCATCTGGACCAACGAGCGCGGCGAGTGCTCCATCCCCGGCCTGTACGCGGCCGGCGACTGCGCCAGCATCCCGCACAACTACATGCTGGGTGCCTTCGTCTACGGCAAGTTCTGCGGCGAGAACGCGGCGGACTACGTCAGCGGCATCTCTTCGCCGGCTTTCGACGCTGAGCAGGTGGAGAAAGAACAGGCTCGCGTCTACGCGCCGCTGGGCAGGACCGAAGGCCTCACGCCCTTCCAGGTCGAATACAAGACGCGCCGCATCGTCAACGACTACCTGCAGCCGCCCAAGGTCACCCGCAAGATGGAGATCGGCCTGCAGCGCTTCGACGAGATCCGCGAGGACCTGCAGCACATGGGCGCGGCCGACCCGCACGAGCTGATGCGGGCGATGGAGGCCCACACCATCCGCGACTGCGCCGAGCTGGCGGCACGCGCCTCGCTCTACCGCACCGAGAGCCGCTGGGGCCTGTACCACCTGCGCGTGGACCACCCCGAGAAGAACGACGCCGACTGGTTCTGCCACACCAACGTGACCAGCGATGCCAACGGCAACGCCGTGTTCCGCAAGCGCGAGGTGGAGCCCTACGTCGTCGAGCTGAACGAGGAAGAGAAGTCCGCCTACCAGCGCCTGCGCGTGGCAACACCTGCCGCTGCCTAACGAGGAGCCTTTTATGACCATCGCCATCACCCGCACCCAGGCGCCCGTCGTCATCGACGAGGACAAATGCATCGCCGACAAGGGCTGCACCGTCTGCGTCGACGTCTGCCCACTCGACGTGCTGGCCATCGACCTGACCAAGAACAAGGCGTTCATGAAGTTCGATGAATGCTGGTACTGCATGCCCTGCGAGAAGGACTGCCCCACCGGCGCGGTGCGCGTCGACATCCCTTACCTGGTGAGGTGACGTGAACCAGCCCCTCGCCCAATCTTGCGCCGCTGGACGCGGGCAAGCCTGGTCGGTCCCCCGAGGGGACGGCGATGCCCGCGGCATTGAGCCGCGAGCACATCGCCCAAGGCGGGCCGGCTTGGGAGCGGCCCGGCGCTCGGCCCGCAATACCTGGAACGGAGAACTGAAATGACGACAACCTCTATGGCCAGCATCCACGACCGGCTGCGCCACGACGACGCGGGCGTGCGCCGCATCGCCGTCATCGACCTGCCGTACACCGACGAGGAAGACGACATCGTGCCGCTGCTGATCGCGGCGCTGTCGGACGCCGACGCCACCGTGCGGCTCGAAGCGGCCAAGGCGCTGGAAGGCTTCGAGGAGCCCGAGGTGCTGGCGGCCATTGCGCCCCTGCTGAAGGACGAAGACGCCGATGTGCGCGCGGCCGTCGCCTACACGCTGGCGGAACTGAAGGACTCGGCCTCCGCCACCGCGCTGCTGCCCTACCTCGGCGATGCCGACGCCGAAGTGCAGGCCGCCGCGCTGCAGGCCGTGAAGGCGCTGCGCGTGGACGCCGCCTTCGACCCGGCCATGGCCGCGCTCGCCCATGCCGACGCCAAGGTGCGCCGCGCCGCCGTCAGCGTGCTGGGCTATCTGAAGAAGCCGCAGGCCATCTCCGCGCTGACCGAAGTCGCCGCGCACGATGATGACGCGGAGGTGCGTCGCGTCGCGGTCGGCGCACTGAGCTTTGCGAACGACGCCGAGGTCAGCGTGCATCCCGCCCTCAGCCGGGCGCTGGCCGACCCGGTGTGGCAGGTGCGCGAGGAAGCCGCCACGACCTTCGCCAAGACCGGCTCCTCCCTGGGCGTGCCCAACCTCGTGCGCGCCATGGACGACGAGTACTGGCAGGTGCGCGTGAAAGCCGCGCGGTCGCTGGGCAAGCTGAAGGCGCGCGACGGCGTGATGGCGCTGGTGGAGGCACTGATCCACCCGGTCAGCAACCTGCGCAAGGAGGCCGTCATCGCGCTCGGCGAGATCGGCGACCCGCGCGCCATCACGCCGCTGGAGCGCACGCTGCGCGACCCGGACCCGGACGTGCGCAAGCTCTCGAAGCTCGCGCTGACCACCATCCAGATGAACGGGAGCGCCGCATGACTTTCGTTGTGACGGAAGCTTGCATCCGCTGCAAGTACACCGACTGCGTCGCCGTCTGCCCGGTGGAGTGCTTCCACGAAGGCCCCGACTTCCTCGTCATCGATCCGGCCGCTTGCATCGACTGCGGCGTTTGCGTGCCCGAGTGCCCCGTCGAGGCCATCTTCGACGAGAAGGACTTGAGCGCCGAACAGCGCGAGTACGTCGAGCTGAACCAGCGCCTGGCCGCGCAATGGCCGCTCATCACGGCCGCGCAGGACCCGCTGCCCGATGCCGAGCAATGGGCCAACCAGAAACACAAGCGCGCCCTGCTGACCGAAAGCGCCGAACAGGTTTGACGACAGGTGGAAGCCGCCGCGCCAGGCACCGAATTTGCGCAGCTCTTTCGTGAATGTGAACCGATAGCCCAGGAGATTGAGATGAGGATGACCCAGCTCTCGAATGTTCCCGCCGCCATCTTGAGATGCCTGCCCGGCCTCGCACTCGGCATGGCGCTCCTGCAGCAGGCCCATGCCGCCAAGGACGTGGTGACGATTGGCATCGGCACGCAGAACACCACCACCAACACCGTCACCGGCGGCGTGGTGCTCAAGGAGCTCAAGCTGCTGGAGAAGTACCTACCCAAGACGGGCAAGTACGCCAACATCGAATGGAAGCTCGACTGGCAGAACTTCACCTCCGGCCCGCCGATCACGAACGGCATGGTCGCCGGCAAGCTGCAGATCGGCATGATGGGCGACTACCCGCTGCTGGTGAACGGCGCCACCGGCCAGCAGAACAAGGGCAACGAGACCCAGCTCATCGCCGTCATCGCCTACAACGCCTTCGGCTCGGGCAACGGCGTGGTGGTGCACAAGGACAGCCCTTACTACGAGCTGGCCGACCTGAAGGGCAAGACGGTCTCCGTGCCCTTCGGCTCGGCGGCGCACGGGATGATGCTGCAGGCCATGCAGGAGCGCGGCTGGCCGGCGGACTACTGGAACCTCGTCAGCCAGAGCCCCGAGGTCGGCACCACCAACCTGCAGGAAAAGAAGATCGACGCGCACGGCGACTTCGTGCCCTTCGCCGACCTGCTGCCCCAGCGCGGCTTCGCCCGCAAGATCTTCGACGGCGCGCAGACCAAGGTGCCGACCTTCCACGGCGTCGTCGTGCGCAAGGAGTTCGCCGACAAATATCCCGAGGCCGTCGTCGCCTACATCCGGGCGCTGATGGAGGCCAACGACTGGGTGCGCAAGGACCCCAAGCTCGCCGCCACCAAGATCCAGGAATGGACCAAGATCGAGAAGGAAGTGGCCTACCTCTACCTCGGCCCGGGCGGCATCCACACGCTGGACCCGAGCATCAAGCCGCGCTGGATAGAGACCATCAAGATCGCCCACGGCGTGCTGTCCAAGCTGGGCCGGGTCAAGGAGTTCGACGTCGCCGCGTGGGTCAACGAGAGCTATCTGCGCGAAGCCTTCAAGCAGCGCGGCCAGGACTACGAGGCCCAGAAGCAGACGCTGGCCAACTACGACATCACCGGCAACGACCCCATCTGCAAGGTGCCGGTCACGCGGCCCAAGGAGGCCGGCGAGATCTGGCTGTCCAGCGGCGAAATCGTCGCCGTGAGCTCGCCCGCCTGCCTGCTGGCCGGCGTCAAGCAGTACGAGGCGGCGGGCAAGAAGGTCAACGTGGCCTACCTCTACGACAAGGAGCTGGGCATCAAAGTCGTCGCTGACAAGGCCTTCTACGCCGTGGATGCCAGCAACCCCAAGGCGCCGCTGGCCGTGCCCTTCCTGCTGAAGAAGGACGCCGAGGCCTACGCGGCCAAGACGCACGGCAAGCTCGCCACCTTTGCGGAAGCCCTGGGGCAGGCCTCCGCCACCGTCGTCGCCGCCAGCACGGCCAGCGCGAAATGACCGCCATGAGCGCCCTGCCCCGCATCGACAACTACCTGCCGCCCGCCGCGCCAGCGGCGCCCAAGGCCACCCAGTCAACCCCGCTCACCCATGTGGGCCAGGGCGTGACGCCGCTGCCGCTGCCACTGCCGGCCTGCGCCGCACCCAGTCTGTGGCAACGCTTCTGGCAGGGCCGTGGCGCCACGGTACTGATGGGGGTGATCTCCATTGCCAGCGTGCTGCTGTTCTGGCAACTGGCCACGCAATACAAGCTCGACGCCTACATCCGCTTCAACAACATCCCGACGCCGGCGCAGGTGATGGAGAAGGTGATCGAGGTCAACAGCAGCCCGAAGTTCATCACCAACATTGGCATCAGCGTGCGGCGCATCCTGCTGGGCTTCCTGGCGGCAACCGTTCTGGGCGTTGGCCTGGGCGTGGTGATCGGGCGCTACCGCTGGGCGCGGGCGCTGGCCATGCCGGCGCTGGAGGTGTTCCGTCCCATCCCGGCCATCGCCTGGGTGCCGATGTCCATCATGCTGTGGCCCGACAACGAGGTGAGCATCGTCTTCATCACCTTCCTCGGCGCCTTCTTCCCCATCCTGCTCAACACCGTGCATGGCGTCGAGGCCATCGACCCGGTCCTGCTGCGCGCGGCGCGCACACTGGGCGCCGGCGAGGCCAGCCTGCTGCGGCACGTGGTGCTGCCCGGCGCCCTGCCCCACATCTTCACGGGCCTGGCGGTGGGCATGGGCGTGGCCTGGGTGTCGCTGATCGCCGCCGAGATGATCTCCGGGCAGTTCGGCATCGGCTACTTCACCTGGGAGGCCTATTCGCTGATCAGCTACGCCGAGATCGCGCTCGGCATGATCACCATCGGCGTGCTGGGCCTGCTGTGCAGCGGTGCCATCCGGCTGCTGGCCAAGCTCGTCATGCCCTGGCAGGCCCATTCAACCGGAGCACCGTGATGGACATGACCGTGGCATCTCAGGGCCGCGTCGACGTGCGCGACCTGCACATCCGTTTCCAAAGCAAAGGCCGGGACTTCGAGGCCGTGCGCGCGGCCAACGTGCATGTGCGGCCGGGCGAGTTCGTGTCGCTGATCGGGCCGTCGGGCTGCGGCAAGTCGACGCTGCTGAACGCGGTGGCCGGCTTCCTCAAACCCAGTGGCGGCCAGGTGCTGCTGGACGGCCAGCGCATCACCGGCCCCGGCTCCGACCGCGGCGTGGTGTTCCAGCAGTACTCGCTGTTCCCGTGGATGACGGTGCGTGCGAACGTGGAGTTCGGCCTGCGCATGAAGGGTGCCTCGGCCAGCGACCGCGAGGCGCAGGCGCGCACGCTGCTGGGCCTGGCGGGGCTGCTGGCCTTTGAGAACCACTACCCCGACCAGCTCTCCGGCGGCATGAAGCAGCGCGTGGGCATCGTGCGGGCGCTGGCCACCAGCCCGCAGGTGCTGTTGATGGACGAACCCTTTGGCGCGCTCGACTCGCAGACCCGCGTGGTCATGCAGGAGATCCTGACCAATATGTGGCAGCGCCTGCGCATCTCGGTGCTCTTCATCACGCACGACATCGAGGAGGCGGTGTTCCTCTCCGACCGCATCTACGTCATGACGGCGCGCCCCGGGCGCATCAAGGCCGAGCTCGACGTGCCGCTGCCGCGGCCGCGCACCGCCGAAATGACGTCGTCGCCCGAGTTCGCCGCCATGGTGAAGCAGATCAAGGGCCTGATCCGCGAGGAGAGCATCGCCGCGATGGGCGGCGAGCTGAGCGACGGCGGCCTCGTGGGCCTGAGCACCGAGGTCGGCCCGCAGGGCGTCGGCCACCTGGTCTAGGAGCCGCCATGCCCACCTACACCGACACGGTGCCCACCCAGGTGGTGTGGCACCAGGCCAGCGGCATGCTGCAACTGGGCTGGGCCGACGGCCGCGACGCGCGCTTCACGGCCGCGCAACTGCGCTCGGCCTGCAAGTGCGCGGGCTGCGAGAAGCACCGCCGCGACGGCCACCCGCTGGCCGCGCCCGCCGACACGGCGCTCACCGGCATCCACCCGGTCGGCGAGAGCGGCTTGCAGTTCGTCTTCAGCGACGGCCACGACCGCGGCATCTATCCCTGGCCCTATCTCCACCAACTTGCCTTGGAGCCTTGCGCATGAGCAACCTCTTCGACGCCCAGGTGCTGGACGTCCGCCACTGGACCGACCGGCAGTTCTCCTTCACCTGCACGCGCGACCCGGCCTTTCGCTTCCAGAGCGGCCAGTTCACGATGCTGG
Source organism: Burkholderiales bacterium (assembly GCA_019509985.1). Classification (GTDB taxonomy): domain Bacteria; phylum Pseudomonadota; class Gammaproteobacteria; order Burkholderiales; family Burkholderiaceae_C; genus Pelomonas. Next base: position 23,938 of record JAEKLF010000067.1, read on the forward strand.
GCCTGATGGTGGACGGCAAGCCGCTGCTGCGCGCCTACAGCGTCGTCAGCCCGCACTGGGAGGAGACGCTGGAGTTCCTCAGCATCAAGGTGCCGGACGGCCCGCTGACGTCGCGGCTGCAGCACATCCAGGCCGGCGACACGGTGCACATCGGCCGCAAGGCCTCGGGCACCCTGCTGACGCAAAACCTGCTGCCGGGACGCTATCTCTACCTGCTGTCCACCGGCACCGGCGTCGCGCCCTTCATGGCCATGATCCGGGACCCCGAGGTCTACGAGCAGTACGACAAGGTCATCCTCGTGCACGGCTGCCGCCAGGTGGCGGAACTGGCCTACGAAGACGTCATCACCCGCGAGCTGCCCGACAACGAATACTTCGGCGACCAGGTGCGCGACAAGCTCATCTACTACCCCATCGTCACGCGCGAGCCCTTCCGCAACCAGGGCCGCATTCCCGTGCTGATGCAGACCGGCAAGCTGGCCAGCGACATCGGCCTGCCGCCGCTGTGCGTGGAGAACGATCGCTTCATGCTGTGCGGCAGCCCCGAGATGCTGCGCGACACGCGCGTGCTCTTCGACGAGATGGGGCTGGCCGAGGGCAATATGAGCCACCCCGGCCATTTCGTCATCGAGCGCGCCTTCGTCGAGAAGTAGTCCTGAGCATGCTGGCCCGCGCCGCCTTCTTCGACGCCCCGGGGCAGACCTTGCGGCGCGTCTGGCCAGGTTGGGCCACCTGTGTGCTGATCGCATTGGCAGCCTCCTTCGTGGCCGCGCTGTACCAGGGCCCGCCCATGCTCTACGCGCTGCTGTTCGGCACCGCCCTGCACTGCCAGAGCCCAGAGGACCGCACGGCGGCCGGCGTGGACTTCTGCAGCCGCACGCTGCTGCGCCTGGGCGTCGGGCTGCTGGGTGCGCGCATCAGCTGGGAGCAGGTCGCGGGCCTGGGCTGGCCGACGGTACTCGTCGTGCTGGGCGCTGTCGCCACCACGCTGTTGTGCGGTTGGTGGGGCGCCAAGGCCTTGCGCCTGCCGTGGGCCGTCGGCGTGCTGGCCGGCGGGGCCACGGCCATCTGTGGCGCGTCAGCAGCGCTGGCCATCGGCGCCGTGTTGCCGCGAGCACCGGACGGTGAGACGCCCAACGAACATCATGCCCTCGTCGTGGCGGTGATGGCCACGCTGCTGTCGACCGCGGCCATGGTCGCCTACCCGCTGATCGCACGACATCTGCAGCTGTCGGACACCGGCGCCGGCCTCTTCATCGGCGGCAGCATCCACGACGTGGCCCAAGTGGTGGTGGCCGGCTATTCGATCTCGCCGAAGGCCGGCGATGTGGCCTCCCTCGTGAAACTGCTGCGCGTGAGCCTGCTCGTCGTGGTGGTGCTGGGCGTCTCCATCGCCTGTCGCGCATCGACAGCCCGGGCTGAGTGCAAGTCACCACCGATGGTGATGCGCGTCGGTGGGCTGGTGCCCGGCTTTCTGTGGCTGTTCGTCGCGCTGGCGGCGCTCAACTCCCTGGGCTGCCTGCGGACGGTACAAGACCAGCTCAACCTCGCCTCCCGCGCCTGCCTGATGCTGGGCGTGGCCGGCCTGGGCATGAAGACTTCCTTCCCTCACCTCGCCAGCGCAGGTTGGCGGGTCATCCTGCTGATGGTGGCGACAAGCGTATGGCTCGCAGGCATTTTGCTTGGCACCACCTGGGGATTGGGGTCGTATTGAGTGGCGCCGGTGTCGGCGCAATGAGCGCGGAGTGCTGGCTTGCAATTGGGGCTTGAGCACATTGCTGGACTGCCAGGCCCCTTTGGGTCCTAAACCGCCTGGGCAAAGGCCGGGACGGCATTCACGTCCTTCGATGGAGATCGACGCTCACGACCTTCACTCGTAGCGCAGGAAACTTGAGTGTGGGAACGTTCAGCTTGTCGGCCGCCAGACGCCGGCAGGTGACACGCGAAAGGCCGGGCTGGTCGGCGATGGCGCGAGAAGCGCCGCGAGACAGGTCCGGCCCCTCGGGGCGAGCCTGTATCAGTTCATCTTTCCGCGCTGTGGATGCGCGCGGGTCATGTCCGTCGACTTGACGTCTAGAAAGCTCCTATGACCTGCGAGCACAACGGTGACGTCGGGCGACTTACTGCGGCTGCCCTTCAGTAAACGGAGGAATGCCTTCGATGGCGTGATGCGCGGCCTCGGTCGCGTAATTCAACGCCTCCGCGGGAGTCGCCCAGGCGTTGTCCATGGCCGGCCGATAAGCGTCATCCGCGCCAACCCGGTCCAAGGCAGTCGAGTCCAAGATGGTGAAGCGTCCGACGAAAAGCTCTCCCTTCGGAAAAGCCTCAACCTTGAAGCGGATGCCGTTGTGAACGTCGATGATGCTTTCGGCCATGTTCGTCCTTCCTGCGCGCGGCGCGCGTGCTCAATTCATGCGTTCATCCGCATTGCGGAGACCGCTTGATTTCTGCGGGAGATGCAGTTCCTTTCTGCGGGAGATGCAGTTCCGCACAGACAAAGCGATAGAGCGATGAGCATCGGACACCTCGTCGATCGACCGATGTAGGACGAGACCACCTTTTCCGTCGAGCACCGCAGTTCGGGCCAACGGGAACGACGCCTCCGTTGACCGCGTGCAAGAGCCTTGCCGGGTTGAATCCGCACTGGCTCGGGCTCAGCCCAGGCCCAGCGACTTGCGCAGGCTCTTGTCGACCGGGCCCGCCGGCATGAAGCGGCGAAGCTTGCTCAGCAGGGAGGCCTGGCCCGGCGGCGTGCGCCGCATCCGCCAGGGCCCGAATGCCGCTTCGACGATGGTGTTGGCCACCGCCGCCGGTTCGTCGCCGGCGCTGACGTTGGCGGAGACGGCATGCAGGACGGCCTTGCGCTCCCGGTCGTAGTCATCAATCGACGTCGCCGCCTGCGGCGAGTTGGCTTCCAGGTTCGTCTTCGTATAGAACGGCTGGACCAAGGTCACGCGGATGCCGAACTGGCGCACTTCGTGATCCAGTGATTCCGACAAGCCCTCGACGGCATGCTTGGACGCCGCGTAGACGCCCATGTAGGGCGCAGGCAGGAAGCCCAGCACCGAGCTCACGTTGATGATGCGGCCCCGCCGCTGAGTCCGCATGTGAGGCAGGACCGCCTGCGAGACCCTGAGGGTGCCCAGCACGTTGGTGTCGAACAGGGCGGCCGCCTCTGCGGGCGTGGTCTCCTCCACTGCGCCGACCATGTTGAAGCCGGCGTTGTTGACGAGGACGCCGATGCGATCCGCGCGATTGATGACGTTCAGCACGCCGGCGAGAACCGAAGCGTCGCTGCGAACGTCCATCTCGACCAGCTCGACGCCGGTGGTCGGGATGGCTTTCTCGAGGTTGCGCACGGTGCCGAAGACGCGGCATCCGCGCGCGACGAACTTCTTTGCCGTGGCGAGTCCGATGCCGGATGAAACGCCAGTGATCAGAACGACGGGTTGGTGGGTCATGAAGATCTCGTTTGACTGATGAATGAAGGCGAAGCGCGGCCCCACGCGTGGAACCGCACGCGCGGCGTCTCGTCGTTTGCGTGCCGCGGGCGGAGCGGCAGCCGCCGAATCAGGCGGTGGGGCTGGGTGATTCGCCCGCCTGGGCATGGCTGGCCGGCAGGGCACCGGTCGCCGCCCTGTCTCCACCTGGGCGTATTCGGAACCAGATCGAATACATCGCCGGCAGGAAGACGAGCGTCAGGACCGTCCCCGCCAGCGTGCCGCCGATGAGGGTGTAGGCAAGGGTTCCCCAGAACACCGAGTGGGTCAGTGGGATGAAGGCGAGGATCGCCGCCAGCGCCGTCAGGATCACTGGCCGCGCCCGTTGCACGGTGGCCTCCACCACTGCCTGGAAAGGGCGCAGACCGGCCTGCTCGTTCTGGTGGATCTGCCCGATGAGGATCAGCGTGTTGCGCATCAGGATGCCCGACAACGCAATCAGGCCCACCAGCGCATTGATCCCGAACGGCTGGTGGAACACGATCAGCGTCGGCACGACACCGATCAGTCCGAGCGGGCTGGTCAGGAAGACCATCACCATGGCGGCCAGAGAGCGGACCTGCAGCACCAGGATCAGCAGCGTGACGGCCAGCATGATCGGGAAAATCGGCAGCATCGCGACCGTCGCCTTGCCCGACTCCTCGATGGAGCCTGCTTCCTCGATCTTGTAGCCACTCGGCAGCTTGTCCATGATGGGCTTGAGCTGCTGGGTGATGGCGTTGGACACATCCGGCGGCTGCAGGTCTTCGGCGATGTCGCCGCGGACCGTGATCGTCGGCATCCGGTCGCGCCGGCGCATGACGGGTTCTTCCATGCCCACGTCGACGGCGCCGACCTGCGAGAGCGGGATGCGCTGGCCGTTGGCGCCGGCCAGCGTGAAGTCACCGATACGCGCGGGGTCGAGCCGCACATCGCCAGCCGAACGCGCGACCACCTGGACCGTGCGGATGTCTTCGCGAACGGTCGTGATCGGCACGCCGCTGAGCAGGAATTGCAGTTGCTGCGCCACGGAGCTGGACGTCAGGCCCACCGCCTGCAGGCGGTCTTGCTGCAACGTCAAGTGCAGCGTCGGCGTCCGCGTGCCCCAGTCCGTATTGACCGTCCGCATCATGGGGCTGGCGTCCATGACTTGCTGGACCTCCGCGGCGACCTTCCGGAGAACGTCGGGGTCGGGGCCTGTCACCCGGTACGCCACAGGGAACGGCGAGTAGGGACCGAACACGAGCTGGGTGACGCGCAAGCGGGCCTCGGGCGCCAGGCCGTCGGATATGGCCTGGCGCAGCCGGTACTTCAGCGCCTCGCGCTCTTGCTGACTGTCGGTTCGCACGACGATCTTGGCGAACGACGGGTCGGGCAGCTCGGGCGCCATCGAGAAATAGAAGCGCGGCGCGCCCTGTCCCACGTAGGCGGTGACGATCTTGGCTTCCGCCTGCTTGGCCAGCCATGCCTCGACCTTGGCGGCCGTGACACTCGTCTGGCTGATGGCCGTGCCATAGGGCATCTGCACCTCGACCAGGACCTCCGGCCGATCCGAGATGGGGAAGAACTGCTTCTTCACCACGGACATGCCGAGCACGGACAGCACGAACAGCCCCACGACCGAGCCGGCGACCCACCACTTGCGCGCGATGACGCGCCCGAGCGTTGCACGGAATCGGTTGTAGCGCGGCGTGTCGTACAGCGCCCCGTGTCCGCCTTCCACCGTCTTGAAGTCCGGCAGCAGCTTGACGCCAAGGTAAGGCGTGAAGAACACCGCGACCACCCAGGACGCGATCAGCGCGATGCCGACGATCCAGAACATATTGCTGGTGTATTCGCCGGCCGTGGATCGCGCGAAGCCGTTGGGCATGAAGCCGACCGCAGTGACCAAGGTGCCCGAAAGCATCGGCGCCGCCGTGTGGCTCCAGGCATAGGCCGAGGCGGCCAGGCGGCTGTAGCCTTCCTCCATCTTCACCACCATCATCTCGATGGCGATGATGGCGTCATCGACCAGCAGGCCGAGCGCCAGGATGAGTGAGCCCAACGTGATGCGATCGAAGTTCTTGCCCGTCGCCAGCATCACGACGAACACCGCTGCCAGCGTCAAGGGCACGGCAGCGGCCACGACGACGCCGACGCGCCAGCCCATGCTGACGAAGCACACCACCAGCACCACCCCCAGTGCGGCGAAGAACTTCATCATGAACTCGTCGACCGCCGCGCTGATGTTCACGGCCTGGTCGGTGACCTTGGTGAGGCTGATGCCCGTCGGCAGTTCGGCATTGATGCCCTTGATCTCGCCGTCGAGCGCCTTGCCGAGATCCAGGCCATTCCAGCCGTCGCGCATGACGATGCCGAGCAGCAGCGCCGGCTCGCCGCCATTGCGGATCAGGAAGCTCGCCGGGTCCTCGTAGCCCCGCTTGACGGTGGCGATGTCCGACAGCTTCAGCGTGCGGCCTTGCGCCATCACGGGTGTGTCCCGGATCTTCTGCAGATCGTCGAAAGCGCCGTCGACACGGATGAAGACCTCGGGCCCTTTTGTCTCAACAGAGCCCGCGGGCGTCAGCGCGTTCTGGCCGTTCAGCGCCGCAAACACGTCCTGAGGGCTGAGCCCCAAGGTGGCGATGCGCTCGTGGGAGAACTCGACAAAGATGCGTTCCGACTGCTCGCCGACGATGTTGACCTTCTTGACGCCCGGTACGTGCAGCAGCCGCTGGCGCAACCTCTCGGCGTCACGCACGAGCGCGCGCTGCGGTTCGCCCCTGGCCTTCAGCGCGTACAGCGCGAAGGTCACGTCCGAGTACTCGTCGTTGACGAAAGGCCCGATCACGCCCGGCGGGAGGTTCCTGATCTCATCGCCCACCTTCTTGCGGGCCTGATAGAACTCCTCCTGCACATCGCCGGGCGGCGTCTTGTCGAGCAGCGTCAGCGTCGTGAAGGCAAGGCCCGGCCGCGTGTAGGTCTCGGTTCGGTCGTACCAGCGCAGCTCCTGCATGCGCTTCTCGATCTTCTCGGCGACCTGGTCCTGCATCTCCTGTGCGGTGGCGCCTGGCCAGGCCGTGATGATGGTCATCACCTTGATCGTGAAGGCCGGGTCCTCGGCGCGGCCGAGCCTGAAGAACGACATCACGCCGGCCAGCGAGATCAACAGCAGCAGGAAGACGGTGATGGCGCGCTCACGGACCGCGAGCGCCGACAGGTTGAAGCGGCTTTCGCTCACGGGTGGCTCCCGTTGTTCGCGGCAGCTACTTTCTGATCCATCACCCGGACCTGCGCGCCCTCCCGCAGCAGATGCGCGCCGAGCGCGACGACCGTTTCGCCGCGCTTGAGCCCGCCCACAACCTGCGCCCGGTCATCGTCGACACGCTTGATCGTGACCGGGCGCCATGTGACCTTGGTCGGCGAACTGCTCACGACCCACACGCCCGGGCCTTTGCCGGCGTCGAACACCGACGCGATCGGCACCTGCAAGGCCGGTTGCCCGGTGGATGACTCGGCCGGCGTTTGCACCGTGACCGTGGCGCCCAGCGGGGCGTTGGCCAGTGCACCGTCCAGTACGTAGCGGGCTTCGAACGTGCGGGTGAGCCGGTCGGCCGCGCTCGAAAGCTGTCTAAGCTTGACGGGGCTGCCGGCGCCCTCGTTGCCGAACAGCCGGGCTTCGGCTTTCGATCCGATCGCCGGGCGCAATGTCTCCGGCAGCTGGACGACGGCCTCGCGATGGCCCGCGTGGGCCAGGCGGACCACCGGCTGTCCCGCCCCCACCACCTGGCCGGGTTCGGCCAGCGTTTCGGTGACGACGCCATCGGCGTCGGCGACCAGCTCCGCGTAGCGGCTGGCATTCCGGGCCAGGCCGGCTTGCGCCTCGGCGGCGCTCAGCTGCGCCTTGGCCGCGTCCGCCGTCGCCTTCGCCTGGTCGTAGGTAGCTGTCGAGATGGCACCGGTGCCGCGCAGATCACGATACCGGAGCTCATCGTCAGCCGTCTGCTGCGCGCGCGCCCTGGCAGCCGCGACCGCTTCCTGCTGGGCCACGGCGGCCAGCTTCAGGTCCACGGGATCGATGCGCATCAGCAACTGGCCGCGCTTCACGGCCTGCCCGGCATCGACCAGGCGTTCCAGCACCTTGCCCGACACCCGGAAGCCCAGGTCGCTTTGCACCCGCGCCGCCACGGTTCCCGTGAAGGACCGCGATGAACCGGAAGCATCCAGGACAGCTACGGTCCGCACCAGCGGCAGCTGGGTGCGCGCATCCGTGATTGCGGTCGATTCGCCGCAGGCGGCCAGGGCCAGCGGCAACACGCAGATGAGGGCAGAAAGAGCGAGGCGAGGCCGGCGCATGAAGATCCCTTGGACGACGAATCAGGATCTTCATTTTGGTACCAGTGACCATTTAAGTCAATAGTCACCACAAAATCAGGGCGACAGACTTCTCAGAACCAAGCTGGCCAACAGCGCTGGCGCCCGATCGGTGCTGTCCATGCTGTGCTGCAGCAGCAGCGGATTGAGATAGGGGCGCATGACCAAGTGGATCGACGCCACCGTTTCGTCCAGGGGCGTCTTGCGTTCGAAGTCACCGGTCTCTCGGCCTTCTTGCAGCACGTCGCGAAGGAGCTTCCGAGTGCGCTCTTCATAAGAGATGACCGCCTGCCAGTTCTCCGTCGCCGCCGAGGCAGCGATCTCGAAAAGCTTGTGGTCCTGGAAGAAAAGCCGGAGGCTCGCTTCAGTGCTGACCTTGAAGAGGCGGCGCAGTTTGTCCGGCGGCTGGCTTGCTTCGGCAACCGCTGCGCTGACGTCGGCCTCGATCTCCCGCAGGCAGTTCGCACAGATCAACTCACCAATCGCCTGCTTGGACTGGAAGAACTTGTAGATGTAGGCCTTCGAAAAGCCGATGGCCTTCGCGAGGTCGGACACCGTGGTCTTCTCGTAGCCATAGCGGCTGAAGTGCTCGGTGGCCGCAGCCACGATCTGGTCGCGGACGTCATGGTCGGCCGGGCCGCGGGCCGGCGCCGGGGGGATGTTCGTTGAGGTCATGGTCGTCAGCTTACGGGAGACCGCCGCATTGGACAACGAGTGACCGTTTGGTATTATGGTCACCATCACTCAAGGAAGCGCCTCATGCCGTCCCGCCCAGCTTTTGCCGCCCTCCTCCTCGCCAGCCTGACCGCCGGGTGCGCCGTCGGACCGGCGTACACGCGCCCCACCGCGCCCCTCCCTGAACGGTTCCAAGGCCAGGCCGCAATGGATCAGCGCACGGCCACCGGCAGCGCCGACCTTGCGCAATGGTGGGCCGCCTTCGACGACGCCCAGTTGGCGCGGCTGGTGAAGATTGCCCTGCAGCAGAACTTGGACCTGGCGCAGGCAACGGCCAGGCTCGCGCAAGCCCGCGCTGCCGTCGGCATGGCGAACGCCGCATTGCTGCCGTCGGGCAACGTCGGCGCTCAGGCCGCGAGGGTCTACCAATCGGTGGAAACGCCGTTGGGCCGGGTGCTGAATGCCAATCCGGGCTTTGACCGCCACGGGAGTTCCTATGAGGCCAACTCAAGCGCCGGCTGGGAACTCGATGTGTTCGGTGGCCTGCGGCGCGGGAAGGAAGCGGCACGGGCCGAATACCAGGCATCGGAAGCAGGCGCCGTCGCGGTGCGCCTTGTCGTGGCGGCGCAGACGGCCGATGTCTACGTGAGCATCCGCGGGCTGCAGGCGCGCCTGGCGATTGCCCATCGACAGGTCGAGACCGAGCAGGACCTGCTCGACAAGGTCAAGCTGCTGCACGGGAAGGGGCTTGCCGCGGAGATGCAGGTCCATCAGGTCGAGAGCACCCTGGCGCAAGTCCGTGCGTCGATTCCCGGTCTGCAGGCCGGCCTTTCGACAGCCATGAACGCGTTGGATGTGCTGCTGGGCGCGTTGCCAGGCACCTACGGCGCCACGTTGGCCGAGAGTGGCCGCATCCCGGCAGCGCCGTCTATCGACGCGTCGGGCTCGCCGGCCGAGCTGCTGCGGCGTCGCCCGGACCTGATCGCGGCGGAGCGTCGCCTGGCTGCATCGAACGCCCGCATCGGTGTCGCCGTTGCGGAGTACTACCCGAAGTTCTCCTTGAGCGGCATGATCGGTAGCGCCACCTCGGTCTCCGGCGGGAACCTCTTCACAGGCGGCGCAAGCCAGGCCGCCGGAGTGCTGGGCCTGCGGTGGCGTCTCTTCGACTTCGGCCGCATCGATGCGCAGATCGAACAGGCCAAAGGCCAGGAGGCCGAATTGCTGGTCGGCTACCGCCTCGCCGCCCTCAGGGCGACCGAAGACGTCGAGAACGCGTTCTCGGCCCTCGTGAACAGCGAGGCGCAGGTGGCGGAATTGAAGCGAGGGGTCGAGTCGCTCACCCGCGCCCGCGCGGCGACGTTCGCCGCCTACCAGAAGGGCGTCGTCAGCCTGATCGAGGTCCTCCAGGCCGATGAAAACCTGTTGCGGGTCTCCGATGCTCGTGCCCAGGCCGAAACTGAAGCGGCTCGAGCCGCGATCGCTTCGTTCAAAGCGCTCGGCGGTGGCTGGCGGCTTCCCGCGCAGAACGTGGCGGCAATTCAATAAAGAAGCCAGGGTTTCATTCTTTTCCTGACAGCCCCATCCACCTGCACGGCGTGCACCTGCGGCGCCTTCGCATGCACGGTCTCAGCGACGGCGGCACTCGACAAAGCGCCACGCCCAGGTGAGCCATCAGTCCTGCATGCACAGGCATCTCCCAGGTTCTCAAAGCACGATGATGTCCTTGTGCTGAGGCACGAGAGCCTTCATGGCGACCCAGGCGGCCAGGTAGGCCAGCGCGCAGACGGAGAACATGATCATGTAGCCGGTGGACAGGTCGCTGCGGGCGCCATAGGCGTCGAAGATCCAGCCGCCGAGCTTGGACACGGCCACGCCGCCCAGCCCGCCGGCCATGCCGCCGATGCCGACGACCGAGCCGATGGCCCGCTTGGGGAACATGTCCGACACGGTGGTGAACAGGTTGGCCGACCAGGCCTGATGCGCCGACGCGCCGATACCGATCAGCAGCACGGGCATCCAGTAGCTGATGCCGCCGAGCGGCTGCGCCAGCAGCACGACCAGCGGGAAGAAGGCGATGACGAGCATGGCGCGCATGCGGCCGTCGTAGGGCTTGTAGCCGCGCTGCATGAAGTAGGTCGGGAACCAGCCGCCGCCGATGCTGCCGACCATGGTCATGCTGTACAGCACCGTCAGTGGCAGCGCGAGGTCCGTCGTGCTCATGCCGTACTGGCTGGTGAGGTACTTGGGCAGCCAGAACAGGTAGAACCACCAGACGCCGTCGGTCAGGAACTTGCCGACGACAAAGGCCCAGGTCTGGCGATGCGCGAGCAGGCGGAACCACGGCACCTTGGCGCCGTCAGCGGCGGGCTCGGTAGCCTCACGGTCGCTGTTGATGTAGGCCAGCTCGGCGGCGCCCAGACGGCGCTGGCGGGACGGCGCGTCGTAGAAGCTGAGCCACAGCGCGACCCATAGGAAGCCGATGGCGCCGATGGCGATGAAGGCCATCTGCCAGCCCCAGGTGACGGCGATCCACGGCACGGTGAGCGGCGCCAGGATGGCGCCGATATTGGCCCCCGAGTTGAAGATGCCGGTGGCGAAGGAACGCTCCTTCTTGGGGAAATATTCGGCGGTGGCCTTGATGGCCGCTGGAAAGTTGCCGGCCTCGCCAAGGGCCAGCACGGCGCGCGACACCATGAAGCCCGCCACCGACACCGGCAGCCCGACACCGAGGGCCACCAGGATGCCGCCGATGGGCACGGAGAAGGCATGCATCATGGCCCCCACGGACCACACCGCGACAGCGAGGGTGAAGGCCCGCTTGGTGCCGATCGCGTCGATGAAGCGACCCGCGAACAGCATCGAGATCGCGTAACCGAACTGGAACACCGCGGTGATGTTGGCGTAGTCCGTGTTGGACCAGCCGAACTCCCTGGACAGGGCCGGCGCCAGCAGGCTCAGGACCTGGCGGTCCAGGTAGTTGACGGTGGTGGCGAAGAACAGCAGCGCACAGATGGTCCACCTGTACTTGCCGATGACTTGCGGGTTCATGTTCAGTCCTGTGTTCACTCGGCAACCAGTTTGTCACCGACGAACACACGGTAGCGGCGGATTCGGCCGGTGACGCCGGCCGGCCCCTGGCGCGGCGTGTAGCGCAGGCCAGCGATGTCGGCCGGCGCGCCGAGGTCGATGATCAGGCGCGGCGGACCGGAGGGGCGCACGGTACCGCTATAAGCCGTGTGCCAATAGTCGGTCGCCTGACCGTTGATGGCGTTCAGCGCGCCGCCATCTTCCTTGCGCGCCTCCTCGCTGCTGGCGTAGGCGATGGTCCAGGCCGTCTGGTTCAGTGGCTTGCCCTGCGCGTCGAGCAGGGCCAGTTCGGCGATTGCCGCATGGGGCTTGCCGTTGAAGGTGTCGAGCACCTCGATGCAGAGCTGACGGCCGCGGGCGGGCTCGGCAAAGCGCACGTCCTGCGTGGCCGGGCCGCTGGCGAACTGGCCGGCATGCACCGGCGTCAACCCCGCCAGGCGCGGGCGCGCCTTGCTCGGCGGCCGGGCCAGGTCGAGCTCGGGCTGCAGCTTGTCGAGCACGGGCTCGGTCCTGCCTTCGATGCGGTTGGCACGCGGGCCGGTCAGGTCCAGCACGACAACCTCGTTGTGCCCGGCCTTCATCCACGGGCCCGGCAGATACATCGTCTGCGTCGGGCCGATGCTCCAGTAGCGGCCCAGGCAGCGGCCGTTGATCCAGACGATGCCCTGACCCCAGGACGACATGTCGAGGAAGGTGTCGGCGGGTGCCGCCGCGTCGAAGCTGCCGCGCCAGAAGGCGGGGCCGGCGACGCGTTTCGGCTGCCAGCGCAGGGGCGGCAGCTCACCGTCCGCGCCGAAGTCGATGGCGCGGATCTCCCAGCCCTTGAGTTCCTGCACCTTGGTCTTCGACGTGCGGAGCATCACCGGTCCCTGCAGCCCCTTGCGGTCGTGGACCTCCATGCCGAAGTTCACGCGGGCAATCGTGTACAGCAGGATCTCGACCACGGTGTCGCGGCTGCGCGCGGGGATGTCGACGCTGAAGCGGCGGTAGCGCGTGTCCATCGTGCCGACTAGGCGGCCACCGACGAATACCCAGGCGAGGTCACGTGCGTTCGCGGCCTCGAGCTTGCCGGCGGGGCCGGCCGGCAGCGTGACGCGGTAGGCGACCAGCCCGCGGCTGATGTCGTACTGCTCGATGTTCCTGGGCGACTCGGCAGCAATGGCCCGCGCAGGCAGGTTGGCGAACACCGGCGCCGTCTCGGTGAGCGTGAACGAAGGAATCGCCATCACCGGCAGCCTGGCCGGCGGATCGGGCAGCACTTCGCCCGGCTTCAGGTGCCTGGCAAGGCAGTCGCGATAGGTGCGAAACTTCTCGCCGACCCAGCCGGCCTCACCAATGGGCGCGTCGTAGTCGTAGCTCGTCGTGTCGGGGCGGAAGGGCCGGTCACAACCGCCCCAGAGGCCAAACGTCGTGCCGCCGTGTGCCATGTAGAGGCTGAAGGAGCCGTTGGCGTTCAGCATCGCGTCGATGTCTGAAATAGCGCGCGCGTTGTCGCCGCGCTTGTGTGGCGAGCCCCAGGTGTCGAACCAGCCGGAGTAGTACTCGCCGCACATCAGCGGCCCTTTCTGAAGGGCGGCCAGCGCCTTGAAACCGCTGGCCGGATCGCTGCCGAAGTTGGCCACCGTGAACAGCTCGGGAATGTGCGTCTTGGCCACCGCGTTGGTCGGGTTGCACTGGAACAGCGGCACGTCGAAGCCCCCGTCCAGCACCGCCTGGCGCATGACGCGCATGTAGTCCTTGTCGTCGCTCAGGAAGCCATATTCGTTTTCCACCTGCACCATCAGGATGGGACCGCCCTGGCTGACCTGCATCGGTGCGAGCGCCCGGCCAACCTCCCTGAACCAGCGCCGCACTGGCTGCACGAAGGCGTCGTCGCGGCTGCGCAGGAAGGCGTCGCCCGGGTGCTTGTTCAGCAGCCACCACGGCAGGCCGCCCATCTCCCATTCGGCGCAAGCGTAGGGGCCGGGGCGCAGGATCACCCACAGGCCTTCGGCCTGCGCCTGCCGGCAGAACTCCACGGCGTCACGCTGGCCTTCCCATTGATACTGGCCTTCGCGCCACTCGTGGAAGTTCCAGAACAGGTAGGCGCACACCGTGTTCATGCCCATGGCCTTGATGGCCTGCAGGCGGTGCTTCCAGTACTCGCGCGGCACCCGGGCGAAGTGCATTTCGCCGCAGCGGATCTGCAGCGGCTTGCCGTCGAGCAGGAAGTCGGCCTCGCCGATGGCGAAGCGCGCCGCTTCCGCCCTGGCCGCGTGGGCCGACGGCGGGTTGAGCATCAGCGTGGCGCCGGAGGCTGCGGCGCCAAGAAGGCGGCGGCGAGGGAGGAGAACAGTCATGAGAGGTCCTGATTTCTTGTACGGCTGGCCTGAACAAAAAAACCCTGCCTCACGGAGACAGGGTGAAAGGCGTGCGCCCGGCGCGCCTGGAGAACTCTGCTGGCCTTGCTAGAACGCCACCCGCATGCCCACGTTGAAGCGACGGCCGACATCCTCCAGGGTCAGGAACTGCGATTCATTGTTCGCGTACTCGTGCATGCGTTCGTTGTTCAGGTTGATCGCGTCGGCATACAGCGAAATCGTCGGCGTGACGTTGTAGCGCACGCTGGCATCGGCCTGCCCGTAGGCAGCGCGGGTGCGCGGCAAGGTGCTGCCGCCGCCGCAGTCGACGGAGAAGTGGTTGCGCCAGTTGTAGCTCAGCCGCGCCTGGAAGCGGCTGTTCTCGTAGAAGACGGATCCGTTGTACGACTGCTTTGACAGGCCGGGATAACCGCAGCTCGGGGCGCCTCCTTCACGTGTTGCGTTGGCATCCACGTACGTGTAGTTGGCCGCCACACCGAACCCCTGCAGCAGGCTGGTACTCGAATCAAAAGCATATTGGCCGGCCAGCTCCAGTCCCTTGATCTTGCCCTGCTGGCCGTTGCGCACGCGGGTGTCATGCGCGATCTCGGGAAACTGCGGCAGCTGGATGTCGACCAGCTGGGTTTCCAGGAAGTCGGTGACCTTCTTGTGGAAGACGGCGGCGCTGACGTAGTTGGTCTTGGACAGGTACCACTCCAGCGACGCGTCCAGGTTGGTCGAGCGCATCGGCTTGAGGTAGGGGTTGCCGCCGCCGGTCTGCACGTCGCCGTAGCGGCCGCCATAGTTGTTGTTGACGCCCATCTGGTTCAAGGTGGGGCGCGTCAGGGTCTTGGAGGCGGCCAAGCGCAGCACCAGCTCGCGGGTCAGGTCGAGCTTGAGATTGGCCGACGGCAGTAGGTTGTTGTAGCTGTTGTCGACCGTGTTCACGGTGCTCGGGCCGTAGTTCAGGATGTAGGTCGTGTCGTTGGGGCTCTTGACGGCCGACAGCAGCACGCGGCTGATGCCGATTGACGTGGAATTCACGTGCACATACCGCGCGCCCACGTTGCCCGACCAGCCGTCGCCCTCCCACTTGCTGTCGACGAAGAAGCTGGACACCTTCTCCTTGACGCCCCACATCGAGGGCTTGGTGTAGTCGATGGCCATCGGGCCATTGGGGTACTTGGTCTTGTCGCCGTAGAGCGCCGGGTCGTTCGACTGCGCGATCAGCGATGGCTGGTTCAGGTAGGCCATGTAGGCGTAGGGGTCGAACCTCAGGAAGGTCGACGGCATCGCGCCTTCCGCGCCGAGGATGTTGTCGAGCTTGCTCACCGTGAACAGCGATGCCGGCAGCGACACGTGATAGCCGCTGAACGCGTTCCACGAATCGCTGTTCCACTGCGTGCGGTCCACCTTGCGGCGCGAGGCCGCGAGGCCGAACTGCAGCCCCTTGAAGGCGCCGATCTCGTGCTCCCAGCCCAGGTTGAGACGGCCTTCCTTCAGGTCGTCGCCGTTGCGAATCTGGCCATAGGCAACGGCGTGGGCGCGCACGGCGCTAGGGTCGGAGAGGCTGTCGCCGAAATGGATGGTGGGCGTGCCGTCAAAGGTCAGCGTGTCGCCGTTCTTGGGCACCATGCCGGCGACGATCCACATGTCGGGCGACCGCGAGGTCGTGCGCGACGTCGACAGGTCGGCCTCCAGGTTCCACTCCGGCGCCAGCGCCCATTTGGCGTTGCCGCCGAAGGCCTTGGTCGTCGACAACCGGTCGCCGGCCTTGACGATCATGTCGTTGGAATTCGCTTCGCCGAGCAGTTTGCCGGGGCCGGCAATTTCCGGGTTGTTGGCGAAGAAGGTCGAGCCCGGCCGCAGGAAGCTGGTGATCTGGTTGTCGGCGTTGTACTTGACGCCCAGCTGCGTGGGGTTGTTCCAGTCGCTGACCGCGATCACGTCGTTCTTCTGGTCCAGGCGCGAGTACAGCGCATCGGCCGAGAGCTTGAGCGCCGAGCTCGGGTTGAACTGGACGGTGCCCGCGGCCACGAGGCGCTTGCGGCGCTCGTTCTCCTCCTGGAACCCGAAGCTCTGCGGGATGTAGAGCTTCTTGACCGTCACGTCGGCCATCGTCAGGTTCTTGGAATTGAGGTCGCCGTTGATCAGCGACACGTCCTTGTAGTTCCACGCATCGTTGACGGCCTTGGTCTGCTTCGAGGCACGGTCGGTATACGACAGGGAGCCGCTGACGCCGAAGCTGCGGTCGTTGTTTGCGAACGAATACATCGCGCTCGCATTGGGCGTCTTCTTCTTGGAGTTGGAATCGTAGGATCCGGACAGATTCACCACCGCGCTGTGCCCTTTTGGACCGGACAGTGGGCGCGCCGTTTGAATATCGACCGTGGAGCCGATGCCACCCTCGGGCAGGAAGGGCTGGGCCGTCTTGTAAACCAGCGCTTTTGAAATGAGATCTGGCGACAGCAGGTCGAACGAGAACTCACGGCCACCGGTATCACTGGTCATGGTGCGCCCGTTGACGAGCACATTGTTGAATTCCGGCCCCAAGCCGCGGACGGAAATATATCGCCCCTCGCCGTTGTTGCGCTGGATCTGCACGCCAGTGACGCGCTGCAACGATTCGGCGATATTCGTGTCGGGGAATTTACCGGCGTCTTCCGCGGACACCGCATCGACGACGCCGTCCTGCATGCGCTTGGTCGCGACCGATGACTCCAGGGAGGCCCGGATGCCGGTGACGACAACGCGTTCCAGGTCCGGCTTTGCCGCCTCTTGCGCATGTACCGGGGATGCCAACCAAAACTGGCTGACCAAACCGGCAATGACGGTTTTCGCGAAATTCTTTGACCGCATGGCTGTCTCCGTGAGGTGGTTATGTTTGACAGGCAAGGCTCTGCGCCTTCCCCGCCGCTTTATTGATACCAATCATTACACTGCTCGTCGTGGATTAAACTTTGAGCAGGCAATGCGGAAAGGCTAGCATCGTTGGATATGCTATTCGTATGCTGTTTTGCGACCGCTGCATCCAAAGTTCATATAGCTGCTAATAAACATATAGTTACCAAGCAGGCTTTCATATCTGGATGGCGGCTTTCCCGTTCAGGGTTTCGGGCGCCACTGCAGCACGCGGACCTTGCTAGCCGGGATGTTGGCGGTGCCCTCGCCATCCACCTGCTGGACGGCCTGCAGGAACAGATTCAATTCCCCCTGTCGGCGCCACAACTCGGTGTCGAAACTGGGTTCCCAGGCGCCCGCGGAATCCGCCGTCAGGTCCTGCACCGTCCAGCGCCCGGCGCTGAGGTCCGCAATGCGCGCGACCGACACCTTGCTGCCCCGTTCTTCGTCGCGGAACACCAGCAGCGCCGTGGGCTCACCGCCTCCCAGGCCCACCATGATTTGCGGGCGCGATATCGGGATCGCCTTGGTTCCCACGCCGCTCAGCGAAAACGGCGCGCGGCGAAAGTCCAGCTCCAGTTCCCGCCAGGCACCACCGCGGCGGTAGACCACCTGGTACTGCGGCACCGTGCGGCCCGCGCGCCGCCAGTAGCTGGCGATGTAGGGCTGCCCCTCCTTGTCGGCGGACATCGAGGTCTGGTTGATCAACTCGCTGTTCTGTGGGATGCGCGCAGCGACCTCGGCGCTGGCCGCCGTGATGGGTAGCGCGTAAGGGTGGCCGGCCGAGGTCTCCCAGCTGAGGCCGCCATCGCGCGAGCGGGCATAGGCCAGGTCATGGTTGCTGGCCACGTTCGGCGATTCACGCCAGACCCAGGACAGATGCAAAGTGCCGCGGTGGTCGAGGAAGGCTTGCCAGTAGGCGTTGCGCTGGCCCTCCCCGCTGATCAGGTTGCTGTGCAGCCGCGTCCACGCCTGCGTGGCCACGTCGTAGCGGTTGATGACCAGGTTGCCGCGGCCCGAGCCGCCGTCCCGGTAGAAGAACAGCAGGTTGCCGTCCGGCTGGCGATGGAACTCGGGATAGGACACGGAGGCCTCGTCCTGTCCCGTCATCGGCATTTCAGCCGTCATTTCCAGTGCGCCGGGCCGCAGGCTTCGCGCATAGCGCAGTGCACTGTTGTGGTGGTCCCAGGCCAGGTGCAGATAGCCCGCGCCATCGACCATGATGCTGATGCTGTTGTGGGCATCCAGCGCGTTGCCCTGGTAGGGCGTGGTCTTCAGCTCCCAGGCGTCGCTGCCGAGCTTGCGCTTGCCCAGCACCACCCGGGCCTGCGGGTCGTAGAAGGCGATGTACTGCGTGTCGCCGTGGGTGACGAGGGAGTTCTTGCGGAACACGACGGCGTTGACGGAGTTGCGCGCCCAGCCGTCGGCCACATCCACCAGGCGCACGTCCGCGCCGTGAGGCACGGCCGTGCAACCAGCGACCAACGCCGCGACGGCCAGGGAAAGCGCTGTTGTCTTCTTCATGGCGGGCAAAGGGACGAGCCTCGCATGAAGCTCGCCACGCATTCAGTCAACACCGTGCTTAGAACTTGCCTCGCAGGCCGATCTTGAAGGTGCGGCCGTCGTACTTCGCGTAGTCCATGCGGGTTTTGTCGCCCAGGCCGTACTGGCCGGTGGCGTCCTCGAAGTAGTCGTAGGCCAGCGTGTTGGACAGGTTCAGCGCCTCCAGCCGGACCTCCAGCGCGTCGTTGATCTTGTAGCTGACGTTGGCGTCCAGGTAGCCACGGCCGGCGCGCCAGCGGATCAGGTCGTCGCCGTTGTTTTTCGGGGTATCGCCGTGCAGCGAACGGCCCTTGTAGTTGTACGAGGTGCGGAAGGCGAACGGCCCGTTCTCGTAGTAGAGCGTGGCGCTGTAGGCGTACTTGGGCACCTGGTTCACGTCGATGACCTTGCCCGCGTTGGTTGACCACACCTGCGTGTTGAACGGGTTGATGTGCGTGTAGCTGGCCAGCGCACCCAGGCCTTTGAACGGGTCCGGCAGGAAGGTGAAGGCCTGCTGGTACGCCAGCTCGAAGCCCTTCAGCGTCTGCTTGCCGGCGTTGCTGTAGGTGCGCAATGTCATTGGCAGGTTGGGGTCGACCTTGCCGTTGGCGTCCTGGAAGATCCCGCCCAGCGCGGTGTCCGGCAGGCCCAGCGCGCCGAAGGTGGTCTGCACGTTGGTAGCGAAGGTAGCGTCGGTGAGTTCCTTCCTGAACAGCGCGGCCGACAACATGCTGCCCTTCTGGAAATACCACTCCAGGCTGGTGTCCAGGTTCTTGGACTTCTGTGGGCGCAGGCTGGGGTTGCCGGCCGTCGCGGTGTTGTCGAACGGGTTGGGGATGACCGTCTGCGCCGCGATGATGGACAGCGCCTGCCGGCTCAGCGTCTTGCCCCAGGAGGCGCGCCAGGTCAGGCTGTCTGTCAGATCCAGCGCGGAGCTGAAGGCCGGCAGCACGCTGGTGTACGAGCCCTTCTCCTGGTTGGGCGCGTAGGTGAGGCTTGCACCCTGCTGCTTGTAGTTGTCGATCAGCGTCTCGGTGCGCGCGAAGCGCACGCCGGCGTTCAGGCGCAGGTCCCGGTCGAACACCTGGCCCCTGAAGTCGGACTGGACGAAGGCCGTGGACACGTTCTCCTGCGCCTTGAAGCTCTGCGCCGGCGTGAAGGTGGCTTCGGAATTGAACGCCAGCGGGTCGAAGGTCGAGTAGGTGTAGTCGCGGGTGAAGGTGCCCCAGGCATGCGGCCAGCCGGCGCCCATGTCCAGGTTGCCGATGGGCAGCACGGACGTCATGCCCGAACGCAGGCCCGCCGTGCCCAGCGTGTTGAGCTTCGCGGTGGCGGCGGACGTGCCGTTGCGCTTGTTGATCTCCTTGGAGGTCTCCGAGTAGGCCAGCCCGGCCTTCAGGTGGCCGGTCCAGTCGCCGGCCAGGTTGTAGTCCCAGTCGGCCACGACGCGGCCCTGGTTGCTCTTGTCGGTCTCGCGGGTCCAACCGGTGCCGATGCCGAAGCCCTGGAAGTTGGCTGGGTCCGTGTAGCTGACCGGCGAGGACATCGACGGGTAGACATGGTCGCTGCCGTAGTCGATGGTGGAGTCGACGCCGAAGATCTGGCCAGAGAGGGTGTCCTGGTAGCTCAGCGCCTTGCTGCGATTGGTGCTCAGCTGGCCGCTCAGCACCAGCCGGTCGCTCACGCTCCAGCGGGCGTTGGCGGCGACGTAGCCGAACTGGGTCTCGTCTTCGCTGTAGGTCACGCCGCTGCTGTAGGAGGTATTGCCGAAGGTGCCCGTCAGCAGGTTGGACGCCGGGTCGATCTTCACGTTGAGCGGGATGAAGCCGTTGTTGCCGCTCTGGCCGGCCGGCTTGGTGCGGTCGGTGGTTCGGCTGTTGCGGATCAGCAGGCCGAAGTACATCTCGTCGCGCGAGTTCTTCAGCTTGGAGTACAGCGTGTCCAGGCTCAGGTTCAGCGTGGGCGTCTTGAATTGCAGCGAGCCGACCAGGCCGTCGCGGGTGCGGTCGTTGGCGGAGCCGTAGAACCGGTAGATGCGTGGCAGCAGCGCGTTGTCGACCTGCTCGCGGGTGTAGCTGCCGAGACTGGCACGCGGGCTGTCGTAATCCAGCGCGAAGGCGAAGTTGCCCTTCACGGGGTTCTGGCTGGCCCGGAAGGAGCTGTTGTAGCCGCCGGTGGCCTCGAAGCCCGAGCGGTCGTTCACCGCGGCGGAATGCGACACGCCCACCAACGCGCCCCAGTCTCCCCAGGTGTTGGAGTACAGCGCAAAGCCCATCGGGTCTGTCTTGCCGGAGGTGGTGTTGTACGACGCGGTCACGCCGTAGCGGAAGGTGTGCTTGGGGTTGTCGAAGGGCCGGGGCGTCTGCAGGTCCACCACGCCGCCCATGCCGCCTTCGTTCAGCTCCGCCAGTGGCGATTTGTAGAAGTCCACGCGGCCGAACAGTTCGGACGCGAACACGTCGTAGTTGAAGCCGCGTACCGCGCTGCCGATAGTGCTGGTAGACACCGTGTTCACGAGCGCGCCGTTCAGCGTCGTGACGGTGTATTCCGTCGGCAGGCCGCGAATGGAAATTCGCTGGCCTTCGCCCGAGCTCTCGTCACGGTTCAGGATGACGCCGGGCACGCGCTGCAGCGACTCGGCGATGTTGGCCTCGGGGAACTTGCCGATGTCCTCGGCCACGATGGAGTCGCGCACGCCGATGGCCTGCTGCTTCAGCGCCATCGACTTTTCGAGGCTGGCGCGGAAGCCGGTGACGACCACCGTCGTGAGCTGGTTTGCCTCCGCCTTCGCGGCACCGTCAGCCCCTTCTGCAGCCTTTTCAGCGGCAGTTTGGGGCGGCGCGGCTGCCGGTGCAGCCTGAGCCGCCGCTTGGCCGTATGCGGCGGCGAGCGCCATGGACAAGGTCGAATAAATAAGCTTTTGTTTCATTGTCTCTGCTCCATTTGCCTTAAAGGCTTTTATCGCCATGGCGGCGAATAATCACCACGCCATGCCCGTAATTTATATACCTGCGCAATTATTAGTGTTCATCTCAGTGCGGTATCGACAATCGAATCAAGGTCGGCATCGAACAACTTGCCAGTTTCCCGGCCTTTACCAAATCGCCTGCCTCATTTCAGTTGGACAAAGGGCAACGCCACGCAGGTTATTGAATCCC
>JAEKLF010000068.1 GCA_019509985.1 Burkholderiales bacterium
TGATCTTGCTGACCACCGGCCACAAGACGACGGCGCGCGACCACGTGCACCCGACCTTCAGCCCGGACGGCAGCCGGATCGAGATCCAGTCGGCCATGCTGGCGGCCGACGGGCGCGAGATGAATATCTGCATCGTGCCTGTGCCGAAGGCCTGGCTGGACCGCCGGCCCTGAATATATTCAACGCAGTCGCGCCACTTTCAAGCGGCGAAAATCCGAATATGGATATTCAGGACCGGCGCTTGATTGTTTTGTTTCAGGGTGCGAGGCTGAATATTCCACCGACCAGCGCCGGCCACGTCATCCGGCGCTTCTCTCCGATAGCCAAAGCACGCTGCGACAGGGTGCTGCGATTCATTGCACCTCCGCATAATCACTGCCGTGATTGGAATCTGAGGCGCCCAAGGGTTTTCGCGGAGTCGAAGCAATCACGGTCATGATTCTTTGCTGGCCTGTGAACACAGCATGAAATGCGCCACCTAGACTGTCTCCGGGGCAATGGAAAAGAGCCGCATCGAGCTCTTTCCTGGTTGATATTCTGGAGACGAAGAAAATGCTGCTGAAGAGTATTCGCGGTCAAGTGCCGGTATTGCGTTGGTCCCCGCTGGCGCTGGCCGTTTCGGCCGCCCTGGCCGGCCAGGCCCAAGCCCAAGCCCAGCAGGCGGCCGAGGCGCCCGCCACTGCGGCCTCGGCCGCCGACAAGGGTGCCGACGCCAAGCCTGAAGCCAAGCCCGGCAGCCAGCTCGAGACCGTCGTCGTCACCGGCATCCGCCGCTCGATCCAGAGCGCCATCGATCGCAAACGCAACGCGTCGACGGTGAGCGACAGCATCGTCGCCGAGGACGTCGACCAGTTCCCTGACAAGAACGTCGGCGAGGCCTTGTCGCGCATCACCGGCGTGCAGTTGTCGCGCCAGTTCGGCGAAGGCTCGCAGGTGTCCATCCGCGGTGTCGAGCCCGACCTGAACCGCGTCGAAATCAACGGCATGTCGGTGCTCGGCACCAACGGCGGTGCCGGCCGCGGCGCCGAGCTGCGCGAGCTGGCCTCGGAGCTGATCTCCTCCATCGACGTCATCAAGGGCTCCACCGCCGACCTGACCGAAGGCGGCATCGGCGGCACCGTGCGCATCACCACGCGCAAGCCGCTGGACTTCACCAAGCGCACCATCGCCGGCACACTGGCGGCCGAGCAGGGCAGCCTGCGCGGCGGCACGCAGCCGCGCGGCACGCTGCTGCTGGCCGACAAGTTCCTGGACGGCAAGTTGGGCCTGATGGCCAACCTGGTCTACGACAAGATCTTCACGCGCGGCGACTTCGCGCGCAACACGTCCTGGGCCTTCCTGCGCGATTGGGACTTCTCGGAGGAGAAGACGCTCACGAGTTTGAACCCGGCAGCAGCCGCCGTTACGAACCGCACGGGCTGCACGGCATTGGCGGCCAACGCCACCAACCTCGCCGATTGCAATCGGCAGTGGTTCGACTACTCCCCGCGCATCTCGCGCTACGGCATCTGGACCCGCGACCACAAGCGCAGCTCCGCCGAGTTGACGGCGCAATACCAGTTCACCAAGGAGCTGGACGCCTACGTGAGCTACCAGGCCAACACGCAGGCGCAGCGGCTCAACGACATGAACTACGGCACCGACTTCTCCGCGGTCACGCGGCTGAATTCGCCGGGCAATGCGCCGGTCTACAAGGCCGACGCCACGGTGCAGACGGCCGGCACCTGCGTGGCCGCGCCCACGGCCAGCACGCCGGCCGGTATGGTGGTGGAGAACCACCACGTCACGCAGTTCACCGTCGGCAACTGCCTGAACGTGGCCGGCCAGGGCGGGCAGGGCGCTTTCAGCACGTCGGCACGTGATTTCGCGCTGGACATCGACTCCAAGTACACCACCGCCGGCTTCAAGTTCAAGAACGACCGCTGGCGCGTCGAAGGCCTGCTGGGCGACTCCAAGTCGAACTACAAGAGCGAGAGCAACAACATCGTGCTGACGCAGAACGCGCCCGGCCTGGTCGTCAAGCTCGACGACAACCGCCTGCCGCAGTTCACCTTCCCGACGGCGTACAGCCCCGACAACGCCTCGTCCTATGTCCAGGCACAGCTGCAGTACCGCCCATCGGCCACGAAGAACACCGAACGCAATGGCAAGCTGGACTTCCAGTACAACTTCGATCACCCCTTCTTCCAGAGCCTGTGGTTCGGCGGCCAGGCGCGCGAGTCCAGCTCGCGCCAGTACAACGGTGGCGGCTACCTGGTGCAGAACAACGGCAGCCTGACCAACACCGACGAGGCCGTGGACATCAATGCCCGCGGCGCCAACGTCAACCAGACCCTCATCTGGGACCCGCTCTACACCGGCACGGCGCAACGCCCCAACGACGCGCAGACCTACATCAACAGCGGCTACAAGACGTCCTACGTGACCGGCGCACGCATGCAGGAGGTCGTCAACGCGATCCGCACCAAGTCGCCCGGCACCTTCATGGGCGGCTATGGCGACGTCTCCGGTTTCCCCACCAACTGGACGTCGCCCAACTACGCGGCCACCGTGGCGTCGGGCATCTTCGACACCAGCGCCTTCAACCAGAACTACCTCTACAACACGCCCGGCAACGACGGCAAGACCTATCCGCAGATCCCCGCCTTCGACATCACCGAGAAGGTCAAGGCCGGCTATGTGCGGCTGGACTGGGGCACCGAGGTCTTCGGCCTGCCGCTGGAGGGCAACCTCGGCGTGCGCTACACCCGCACCGCCGTGACCTCGACCGGCCTGCAGTCGGACCGCACGTGCGACCCATCCAAGGTCTCGACCTGCACGCCCGTCGTGAACAGCAACAAGGTGGTGTCGCTCAGCAACAGCTACAGCGATGTGCTGCCCAGCCTGAACGGCACGCTGCAGCTGATCAACGGCAAGCTGCTGGTCCGCGCCGGTGCGGCCAAGGTGATGGCGCGTCCGGCGATCGACCTGCTGGCGCCCAACGTCACCTGCACGACCGGCAGCGGCGACACCGCGCGTGGCGGCGACGGCACGGACGACTGCACGGCCGGCAACCCCGACCTCAAGCCCTACCGCGCGACCAAGTACGACCTGAGCGTGGAGTACTACCCCAGCCGCGACACGCAGGTCAGCCTGGCCACCTTCCGGACCCAGATCGGCACCTATGTCCGCAAGGGCATCGTGAGCCGCGGCGTCAACTTCTATGGCGACGGCCGCCTGTTCGACGTGACCCAGGCCATCAACGGCGAGGGCGCCAAGACACAGGGCATCGAACTGGCGGGCCGCACGGCCTTGTCCTTCCTGCCGGGCTGGCTGGGCAACTTCGGCGTCGATGCCAACTACACCCGCATGGCCTTCAGCTACGCCAAGGGCAACGAGCTCATCAGCCCGCTGGACAACTCGGTGCTGCCCTATCCCGGCCTGTCGAAGAACTCCTACAACCTGGGCCTGTGGTACGACGACGGCGACTTCAACGCTCGCCTGGCATATGCCTACCGCGACAAGTACTACACCGGTGGCAACGACGTGTCGGGCAACCCGAACTTCAACGACAAGACTGGCTACCTGGACGCCAAGATCCAGTGGAAGGCGACGAAGAACTTCACGCTGGCCCTGGAAGCCAAGAACCTGACCAACCAGGCCGAGCTGACCTATGCCGGCGACCTGAGCCGCCCGAACGAACTGGCCTGGTCCGGCCGCCGCTATTACGTGACCCTGGGCTACAAGCTCTGAGCCCTGGAGCCCGAACGATCTCCTGGGCCGGCATGGCCGTTCCTGTTGCGCGGCTTGCCGCGCGCCGGCCCTTCGGGGCCATTTTTTATGAGTTGCCCATGAAGCCTTTTCGCGTGGCGCTGCGCCTTTGCCTGCTCGCCATCGTGGCCTGCGCCGGCCTGGCCCAGGCCCAACCCAAGCAGATGGAAAGGCTAGGCCGCGGCCTGGTCGCGTTGCAGACCGGGCAGGGCGTCTTCCTGAGCTGGCGGCTGCTCGGTACCGAGCCGGCCGCCGTGCGCTTCAACGTCTACCGCGACGGCAGGCGCCTGACCACGGAGCCTCAGCCGCTGACCAACTTCGTCGACGCGAAAGGGCAAGCCGACAGCCTCTACACCGTGCGCGCCGTCGTCGCCGGCCAGGAGCAGCCGGCGGAAAGCCCGACCGCGCCCTGGAGCCAGTCCTATCTGCGTGTGCCGCTGCAAAAACCAGAAGGCGGCGTGACGCCCGACGGCGTGGCCTACAGCTACCAGGCCAATGACGGCTCGGTGGCCGACCTGGATGGCGACGGCCAGTACGAGCTCATCGTCAAGTGGCAGCCCACCAACGCCAAGGACAACTCGCAGAAGGGCTACACCGGCACCACCTTCATCGACGCCTACCGCCTGGACGGCACGCGGCTGTGGCGCATCGACCTGGGCCCCAACATCCGCGCCGGTGCCCACTACACCAGCTTCCTGGCCTACGACTTCGACGGTGACGGCCGTGCCGAGGTCATGATGAAGACGGCCGACGGCACGATTGATGGTGCCGGCAAAATCATCGGCGACGCCAAGGCCGACTACCGCAACGACGCCGGCTACGTGCTCGCCGGTCCCGAGTTCCTGACCGTCTTCGATGGCCGCACCGGCGCCGCGCTGGCCACCACCGGCTATCTGCCCGCCCGCGGCGAAGTGAGCGCCTGGGGCGACGCCTACGGCAACCGCGTCGACCGCTTCCTGGCCGGCGTCGCCTTCCTCGACGGCCAGCGTCCCAGCGCCGTGTTCTCGCGCGGCTACTACACGCGGGCCGTGCTCGCGTCCTGGGACTGGCGCGACGGCAAGCTGACCCAGCGCTGGGTGTTTGACAGCGACGCCGACGCTGCCAGCAAACCCGCCGCGGGCCAGGGCGCGCACTGGTTCTCCGTCGCCGACGTGGACGGCGATGGCCGCGACGACATCATCTACGGCGCCGCCACCATCGCCAGCAACGGCAAATTGCTCTACAGCACCGGCCTGTGCCACGGCGACGCGCTGCACGTCGGCCACCTCGACCCGGCGCGCGATGGCCAGCAGGTCTTCATGGTCCACGAGAGCCCGCGCTGCTACGGCGAGCATGGCCTGGAGATGCATGATGCGGCCACCGGCAAGGTCTTGTGGAGCATGTCCGGCCAGAACCACGACGTCGGCCGCGGCGTCTGCTTCGACATCGACCCCGCCTACCCCGGCGAAGAATGCTGGGGCGCGGTCGGCGGGCTGATGAGCGCGGGCGGCAAGCTCATCAGCGAGCAGCATCCGAACCGCATGAACTTCGCGGTGTGGTGGGACGACGACCTGCTGCGCGAGTCGCTCGACGGCACCGCCATCGACAAGTGGAACCCGGCCACCTTCAAGTTCGAGAACCTGCTCAACGGCAAGGCCTTCGGCGCCGCCTCCAACAACGGCACCAAGGCCACGCCGGTGCTGTCCGCCGACCTCTTCGGCGACTGGCGCGAGGAGGTCGTCTGGCGCAACGAGGACAGCACGGCCCTGCTGATCTTCTCGACGGCCATCCCGACGCAGCACCGCCTCGTCACGCTGATGCACGACCCGCAGTACCGCATGCAGGTCGCGGGGCAGAACGCCGGCTACAACCAGCCGCCGCATCCGGGCTACCACCTCGGCCACGGCATGAAGCCGCCGCGCTGTCAGCCGATCACGACGCCATGAGGTGCCTCGCGCTGTGGATGCTGACGGCGCTGCTTGCCGGCTGCGCCGCGCCCGAGCCGGCACCGCGCCCGCTCTACCGCGATCCGGTACAGGACGGCGCCGCCGACGTGTCCCTCGTCTTCAACAGAGGGCTCAAGCGCTGGGAAATGTTTTACACCAACCGCCGCGCGACCCTGCGGCTGGATGACCCCAAGGACGTGAGCTGGGTGCACGCCACGCCCGTCGGCATCGCCGCGACACGCGACGGCAACCACTGGCAACCAGCGGGACAAGCGAGCTTCCCCGCCGAATGCACCGGCGTCACGCTGTGGGCACCCGAGATCCTCGACGCCGACGGTGTGTATCACCTGTGGCTGACCGTCGTGCCCGGCGTGCACAGCAGCTGGACCGGCGAGCGGCGCATCGAGCACCTGATCAGCACCGACCTGCGCACGTGGACCTGCGCCGGCCGCGTGGAGCTAGGGTCGAACAAGGTCATCGACGCATCGGTCATCCGCAGGCCGGATGGTGGCTGGCGGCTTTGGTACAAGGATGAGCTCGGCGGCAGCAAGCTCAAGTTCGCCGACAGCGCCGACCTCAAGACCTGGACGCTGCGCGGCCCCGTCAGTCAGTTGCCTGCAGAAGGCCCCAAGGTCTTCCCCTTCGCCGGCAAATGGTGGCTGGTGGCCGATCTGTGGAAGGGCTTGCTGGTGCTGCGATCCGACGACGCCGAGCACTGGCAGGAGCAGCCCGCGCGGCTGCTCGCCGACATCGGCACGGCGCCCACCGATCGGGCCAAAGGCCAGCACCCGGACGTACAGGTTGTCGATGGCCGTGCCTACCTCTTCTACTTCGTGCACCAGAGCGGCGAGCCTGAGGCCAAGGCCGATAACCGCTGGCACCAGCGCACCGCCATCCAGGTGGCCGAGCTGAAGCTGCAGGACGGCTGGCTGATGGTGGACCGCCATGCGGCACCGCCGGATTTGCGGTCGGCGTTCGGGTCGCGCTGAAAGACTCCATGAACACAGCCACAGAGGCACGGAGGCAGAGAGAAAAGAGCATTGGGCTTTCCGCTGTGGCCCTGTGCCTCTTTGGCTTGCTGCTTGCGTTTGCCGGCGTTGCACACGCGGGCCTTGACGTGTCCACCCGTGCCAGCGCAGCCAGCCTGCCGCTCGACGGCGCCGTCGTCGTCGCGGCGCCAGAAGCCGACCCGCTCGAAGCCTTCGTCGCGCAGGACCTGGCCGACGACCTGAAGCGCCTGGGCATGCGAGCCCGCGTCGGCGGCCAGGGCCCCGTGCAGATCTGGGTCGGCACCGTGGGCCGCCATGCCGACATCGACGCCTCTGGTCTCGACCTCAGCAGGCTCAAGGGCTGCTGGGAGTGTTTCCAAATCGCGTTGCTGCGCACTCCCAAGCCTGGTGTGAAAGCCGCCCTCGTCATCGCCGGCGCCGACCGCCGCGGCACGGCCTACGGCGTCTACACGCTGAGCCAGGCGCTGGGCGTCTCACCCTGGCACTGGTGGGCCGACGTCGCGCCGCTCAAGCGTGGCCCGCTCTACCTGGGCCTGGACGCGCCGCTGCACGACGGCCCGGCCGTGAAGTACCGCGGCCTCTTCATCAACGACGAGGACTGGGGCCTCTTCCCCTGGGCGGCGCACACCTTCGAGCCCGAGGCCGGCACGATCGGCCCGCGCACCTACGAGCAGGTCTTCCGCCTGCTGCTGCGTCTGAAGGCCAACACGCTGTGGCCGGCCATGCACCAGGTCTCGGGCGCCTTCAATGCCGACCCGCGCAACGCCGCATTCGCGCAGCGTTACGGCATCGTCATGGGCTCGTCGCACGCCGAGCCGCTGCTGCGCAACAACGTCGCCGAATGGCGGGCGCCACCCGAGCAGTACAACTACGCCAGCCACCCGCAGCAGGTGCGCGACTACTGGGCCGAGCGGCTGCAAGCCAACGGCCGCTTCGAGAACCTCTACACGCTGGGCATGCGCGGCATCCACGACTCGGCCATGCAGGGCGCCTCGACCATCGCGGAGAAGCAGGCGCTGCTCGAGCGCGTCATCGCCGACCAGCGCGAGCTGCTGGCCCGGCACGTGGGCGACCCGCGGGCGCTGCCCCAGGTCTTCGTGCCCTACAAGGAGGTGTTGCCGCTGATGGTCACGCCACCCGGCCTGGCCCTGCCCGACGACGTGACGCTGGTCTGGCCCGACGACAACTTCGGCTACCTCCGTCAGTGGCCCGATGCCGCGCAGCGCCAGCGTGTCGGCGGCTCGGGCGTGTACTACCACCTGTCCTACCTCGGCGCGCCGCTGTCCTATCTGTGGCTGAGTACCACGCCGCCGGCCCTCGTCGCCGAGGAGATGGGCCGCGCCTTCGATGCAGGCGCCGACCGGCTGTGGATGGTCAATGCCGGCGACATCAAGCCCGCCGAGGTCAACCTCAGCCATTGGTTCGACCTGGCCTGGCACCCGGCCGCCGTGCGCGCGCAAGGCCAGCCGGCCTACCTGCGCGACCTGGCGGCGCGGCTGTTCGGCCCCGGGACCGCCGACGAGATCGGCGCGATCTGGGACGGTGGCTACCGCCTCAACTTTGAACGCCGCCCCGAGCATCTGCAATACCACCTGCCGGGCGAACGCGTGAAGCGCAGCGACCTGCCCGCGGCTGCGGTGCAGCAGCGCCTGGCGCGCTTCGCCCGGTTGCTGGCCGCGCTGGATGCGCTCAGGCCGCGCATCGCCGCGGCGCAGCGCGACGGCTTCTTCCAGCTCGTCGAATATCCGCTGCGCGCCGCGGCCCTGGCCAACGAGCGCTTCTTCGCGCTGGAGCGCTACGCGGCGACGCGCGAGCACGAACCCGCCTCGGCCCGCGCCATCGCTGCCCAGGCCGTGCGCGCCGACCTCCGGCTGAAGGCGCTGACCGCGCGCTACAACCGTGGCCGCTGGGCCGGCATCCTCGCCGAGGAGCCCGCCGACGGGCTGTGGACCAGCTACCGCCAGCAAGCCCCGCTGCTGCCCGCGGCCGGGTTGGGCGGCGCCGCCCCGGATGCGCTGGCCGACCTTGAACGGGCCGGCACGGACCTGGCGCCGCTGCCCGCCGTCGAAGCAGCCGCACCATCGCTTCGCATCACCGCACTCGACGGCTGGCGCCGCGTGCCCGGCCTCGGCCGTGGCGAGGGCGTGCTCGCCGCCACGCGGGCCGGCGCCAGCCTCATGCTGCAGGCCGACGCGGCGCCCGCCGGCCCCAGCTGCCTGCGCGTGCATGTGCTGCCCAGCTATCCCGGCCCGGCCGGCGAGCCGTGGACTGCCGAGCTGTCGGTCGATGGCCGCAGCTTCGCTCTCCAATGGGCGCGTGGCGCGCAGGACGCGGGTTGGGCGCAGGGCGTGCTCGCCAACCGCATCACGACTTCGGTCAACCTGCCCGCACGGCCAGCCGGCGCGCTGGCGGCGACGCTGCAGGCCGAGCAACGCGACCTGATGTTCGACGGCGCGGACCTGGTCGCCGGGGCCTGCCGCCCCTAGCCTTGCACTCTCTGTTCGGCGAGAGCCCGCCACGCCGCCATCGTGCGCGCGGTGCGGCTCGGCGGCTGCGGCAGGCGACCGGGCATCAGCGAGGTCATCTTCTCGGTGACCCGGGTCAGGAAGGACATCGTGAAGAGCAGCGGCAAGGCCATCAGGCGCAGGCCATCGGGCGTGTCGGCCTGGAACTGGGCCAGTTGCTGCATCGGGAAGGGCAGCGTGTGCGCGTACTGCGACAACTGCATGGTCACCACGTTGTGCCAGTCGGCGTTCACGCCGCTCAGCGCGCAGCGTTGCCGCTGGCTCAGGTGGAAGGCCGGCGGGTCTCCCCGGGCCAGCCTGCGGCGCAGCTCGGCCTGCAGCTCGGCCGGCAGCGTGGCGAGGAACTCGTGGCTCCCTAGGTCGGCCTGCAGGCGCTGCGTATCGGCACGAAAGCCTGCGATGAGCGGATCCCTGGAGCCGATGTCGCCCAGCATCTTCAGGCGGCGGGCCTTGTCGTGCAGCTCCCAGAGCAGCAGCCGAAACTCGCGCTCCGGCTCGCCCACGTCATGGCCGGCGACGTACTCGAAGGCATCGTGGGCTTCGACGACGCAGCGCGCCACGGCGCTCAGCGAGGGCACCTCCCAGAGTTCGGCGGCCTCGCGGCTGTTGGGGTCGGTCGCGAGCCGGCGCAGCACGATGCTGTGGGACAGCAGCTTGAAAAAAATCTGCGCGCCGTAGCCGGCATGGCGTGAGGGCGGGGTGGCGCCGATCAGGGATTGGGACACCGCCTTGGCGTACTCCAGAATGGCATCGAATTCGCGGACCTTGCTGCGGTAGTCGGCCCAGGTGTTGACTGCATCCAGCATGCTTGCTTCATTGAACGTGACCCGCCGAGGTTAAGCGAAGCCGCGAGGCTCACAGTTTGGCGTCCACCCAGCGCGCCGCGAGCGCGGGCCACTGGCCCTGCGTGCCGCCCAGCCCGCGCAGCGCGAAGCCGTGTTCGGCCTGCGGGAAGACATGGGCCTCCACGTCCAGCCCATGCTCCTGCGCGGCCTTGATGAGGTTGAGGGCATGGTCGATGGGCACGATGGGGTCGTGCAGCGCGTAGGCCAGGAAGACGGGACAGCGCGGCAGGCCGTGCGGCTCGCCGGCGATGCCGATGGGCCAGGCGTCGTAGAAGGCCTGCTTCTCGAGCGGCGGATAGTCGGGCTTGTTGGCCGGGGCCTTGTGGTCGCGATGGTTGGCGTTGAGGGGCGCGTAGGCGATGACGGCGCCGGCACTCTCGCCCTGGCAGGCCATCACGCCGGCGAGGTGGCCGCCCGAGGACAGGCCCACGTGCAGCAGCGGCAGCGGCGGCAGCGTGGCGAGATGGTCCAGCGCCAGCAGGCCGTCCTGCAGCGCGATGTCGAAGGGTTGGCCGTGCTGGCCGGGCAGGCGGTGCACCAGCACGTAGGCGTCCAGCCCCAGCGTGTTCAGCCACTGCGCGATCTCGACGCCTTCCTTGTCGTGCATCAGTTGCAGGTAGCCGCCGCCCGCGTAGACGAGCGCGCGGCCTCGCGCGGGCGTGGTCGACGGGTAGGCGTGCAGCTCGGCGCGGGTGGGGCGGCGGCAGATGCGGTCCGGAGCCTGGCCCTCGAAGACGTTGGCCGCGCCGGCTGACAGGGCAATGAGGCTCATCGCGTCTCCGGCAGCGGCAGGCCGAAGTCGGGCATGCCGTCGGCGGTGAAGGCGAGCGGTTGCACGCGAGTGGCGCGACCGGTGTCCTTCAGCGGGTCGCCGACGATGTCGCGGTAGTTGCGGGCGTGAAAGACATTCAGCACCGTGCCGTCGGGTTCGACGACGAAGCTGTTGTGGCCGGGCCCGTAGATGCCGTTCTCCGGGCTGCCGGTGAAGACCGGGCCGGGCGACTTCCGCCAGGACTTCGGGTCCATCAGATCGGCGTTCTCGTCGGCCCACAGCAGACCCAGGCAGTATTCGGCGCCGGTGCCCGCGGCCGAGTAGGTCATGAAGACGCGGCCGCCGTGGATGAGCACTGCCGGTGCCTCGTTGACGGTGTGGCGCACCTTCTCCCAGGCGAACTCGGGCTGGCTGAGGCGCACCTGCGGCCCTTGCAGTTCGGTCGGGCTCTTCATGCGGGAGATGAAGATGTCGGTGCTGTGGTTCTTCTTGGCCGGGTCGGTCTGGGCCCAGGCCATGTAGCGGCGGCCGCGGTGCTCGAAGACGGTGGCGTCGAGCGTGAACGTCTCCCACTGCGTGCGGATCTGGCCGCGCTCGGTCCACTCGCCCTGCAGGGGGTCGGGCGACGCGTTCTCCAGCGCCCACAGGCGAATCTTCCACGGCTCCTTGGCCTCGCCGGCGCTGAAGTAGATGAACCAGCGGCCGTCGATGAAGTGCAGCTCGGGTGCCCAGATGTGCTGGCTCATCGGGCCTTGTTCATGGCGACGCCAGATCACCTGGGGCATCGCCGTTGCCAGGCCGGCGATGCTGCGCGCGCGGCGCAGCTCGAGCCGGTCGTACTCCGGCACCGTGGCCATCAGGTAGTACCAGCCGTCGCTGTGGCGCAGCACCTGAGGGTCGGCGCGCTGGGGGATCAGCGGGTTGGGCCAGGCGTTTGCGAAGGCCGGTGCAGGGAGCAGTGAGGTGAGCAGGGCGAGGAGGGTGGAGCGGCGGGACAGGGCGAGGTGGGGCATGGCTTCAGATGGCGGGGTGGTGTCGCGGTTGCTGATGATTTTGCGTTGGCGCGTGAGGGCCATGCCGGGAGTTCGCCCCGGCGGGCGACCTTCTTTTTGAGCGACCAAAAAGAAGGCAAAAAGTCGCCCCCGAACCGCCCGGCCCTTAGCCGCGCAGCGGGCTGCCCTGTGCTGCTCAGGCCTTGAGGGCTCGCGCAAAACTCCCTTCGCTACGCTGCGGTCAAACAGTTGCGCGGAGTCAGTGCTTGAAGCGAGCTGCGCTCGCGCCCTCAAGGCCTTGCGCTGCTCGGCGGGCTCAGAGGGGGTGTGATGGAATAGCTGGCGACAGCCGGCTTTCGGGCTTGGCTGTTCAGGAGCCTCCCCTTCTAAACCGCCGAGCATCGCAGGGGACCCCGCAGGGGCGGTTTTGCAGGGGAGAGCTTTTTGCCTACTTTTTGGCGGCGCAAAAAGTAGGTCGCCCACCGGGGCAAAGTCCCGGCGCAGTGCGGCGAACGCTGGTACTTCTGCCAAAAGCAAGCGCCTGCAGACTCACCTCTGCATCCCGCGGTAGTGCTCCGCCAGCACGTCAAACGCCAGCTTGCGCTGCCCCGTCTCCGAGATCAGCCCCTTGCGGTTCCAGCCGTTCTGGTAGACCGGGTGTTCGCGGCGCGGCGAGCGGAAGTCCTTCAGCACCCAGGGCGACAGGCCGCGCAAAGTCGGCACGTTGGCCGCCATCGCGAGCGTGGCACGGTAGTAGTCGGCCTGGTAGTCCTCGGAGAACTTGCGCCGCACGGTGGGGTCGCGCAGGCCGGCCACCGCGTCGGCGCCAAACTCGGAGAACAGCAGCGGTTTGTCGACCGGCACGTCCCAGCGCAGGCGGCGCACGGTGTCCAGCGTGTCGTCGCCGTACCAGCCGGCATAGGTGTTGACGGCGATGACGTCGAGCTGGGGCAGCAGCGGGTCGGCGATGCGCACGGTGTCGCCATTGCGTTCGACGAGCAGGGCCGCGCTGACGAGGCGGCTCGCGTCCAGCGCGCGCACG
Source organism: Burkholderiales bacterium (assembly GCA_019509985.1). Taxonomy (GTDB): domain Bacteria; phylum Pseudomonadota; class Gammaproteobacteria; order Burkholderiales; family Burkholderiaceae_C; genus Pelomonas. The sequence continues at coordinate 12,862 of JAEKLF010000068.1, forward strand.
GTCTGGGCCAGTGCGGTGTGGAAGCGCGTGCGCGCCTCCGTCACCGGCGTCTCGTTGCCGATGCTCCACAGCGCGATGGCGGCGCGGTTGCGGTCGCGGTAGATGGTCTCGGCCTGCATGCGCCGCGCCTTGTCCAGCACGGCGGGGCTGTCCCAGTCCACCGTCCAGTAGACGGGAATCTCGCTCCACACCAGCAGGCCCAGTTCGTCGGCCGCGCGCAGCATGGCCTCGCTGTGCGGGTAGTGGGACAGGCGCACGTAGTTGCCGTGCAGGCCCTCCTTGACCTCGTTCAGCAGCCGGCGCGCCGCGACGTCGTCGATGCGGCGCGCGGGGTTGGGGCCGATCTCTTCCTCGTGGATGGAGATGCCGCGCAGGAAGACGGGCTGGCCGTTGAGCAGGATCTCGCTGCCGCGCACGGCGATCGTGCGAAAGCCGATGCGGTCGCGCACGCGGTCGGGGCCGGCCTCGAAGTCCACGTCATACAGCGCCGGCGACTCGGGCGACCAGCGCTTCAGCGCGGCCGGCGCGGGCGTGTCGAAGCGGGCCTCGCCGCTGGCATCGGTGCGTGAGCGCAGCGTGAGGCCGAGGGCCGCGATGCGCAGGCTGACGGTCTGGCCGGCCGACTGCGGGCCGTTGAGCTGCAGGCTGCCGACGAGGTGGCCGCCGTCGCTCAGGCGCAGCGTCGCGTCGTCGATGAAGGTGGCCGGCGCCTGGATCAGCTTCACCGGCCGCGTGATGCCGCCGTAGAGGTCCCAGTCGGTGATCTCGCCGGGGATGGTCTGCGCATCGTGCTTGGAATCGACGCCGACGACGAGGCGGTTGCCGGTCTCGCGCAGGGCTTGCGTGACCTCGACGACGAAGGGCGTGAAGCCGCCTTCGTGGCGGCCAACCTCCTTGCCGTTGAGGAAGACCATGGCGCGGTAGTTCACGGCCTCGAAGCGCAGGAAGCTGCGCTGGCCGGGCTGGGGCCTGACCGCGTCGAAGCGGCGCTGGAACCACATCAGGCCGTCGAAGTAGCGCAGCTCGGGCACGGCGGAATTCCAGGCACCGGGCAGCTCCATCGTCGGACCGCGGTCAAGGTCGTACTCGAAGAAGCCGACGCCGCCCTGGGCCTCGGCCGTCGCCACGTCGACATCGCGGAAGCGCTCCATGCGCGGCTTGGCGGGCCAGCCGTTGATGTCGGTGAGGCCCGTGCGATAGAGATCCTTGGAATAGGTCCAGCGGCCCGACAGGTCCTGCGCCGGGGGGCGGGCCGTCAGCAGCAGGGATGGGCGCAGCGTGTCGGCGGCGAAGGCGGACGAGCCGAGGACGCAGGCCAGGGCGAGAGTGATCCAGACGCGCATCGCGGCCCTCCCTCAGTTGAAGTGGAAGAGAGGTTGCAGCGGCCACTGGCGCGGCTTGTTGTCTGGCTCGACCTCCATCAGGTCGGCCATGTAGTCCCACCAGCGGCGCATGACGGGCTGCTGGGGCAGGGCGTCGAAGGCGGTGCCGGGCTTGCGCTTGAGGACGGCGAAGAGCGAGAGCGTCGCCTCGTCCAGGAAGATCCAGTAGTCGTGGATGCCAGCCTCGCGCAGGGCCGCGGCGAGGTCGGGCCAGAGCTCGTCGTGGCGGCGCTTGTACTCCGGCACGACGCCGGGCCTGAGCTGCATCTTGAAGGCCAGGGTTTCGTCGTTCATCCCGTTGTCTCCTTATTGAATGTCCTGCTCCGACATCGGCAGGGCGGACACGTCGCGGCGGCGCAGCGCGGGATCATGACGCCAATGGGCGTTGCCCAGCCCGGTCAGCTCGATGCCTGACCCGACCGCGATGGGCTCGCCCAGCGCCAGCCGGCTGTCCACGAAGCGCCAGTCCGCGGCGTCCTGCACGTGGCCGCCGCGGCGGGCCTCGATGTCCAGCCCGGTGAAGCGAAAGCCCCGCAGCGGTGCTTCGGCATAGGCGTCGACCTCGAAGGCGACCGCTGCGCCCCGGGCCTTGAGGCGCTCGATGCGCACGCCGTCCACCTGGACCCGGCCGCGCTCAGCCGGCACCGGCGCGGCCAGGTCGAGCCAATGGTCGGGCGCGCCGGCGCGTTCGCCATCGGGGATGTGGGCGCAGCTGAAGGCGGGGTTCCAGTTCATCGTCACGCGCAGGGCGGTGGGCACGTCGTGCAGAGACAGGTCGCTGATCGTCACGGCCTCGATGAAGCCGCCGCGGCTGGGGGCGGACTTGAACAGCAGGCCGACCGGCACCGGCGCGTGGACGTCGATGCGCCGCGCGGTGATGCGCCGGAACCCGCCCGAGGTTTCGCTGCCGAAGGTCAGGCCGGCGGCGCCTTCGCGGACGATGCAGTCGCTGATCGAGATGTCTTCGCAGGGCCGCGCCACCCGCAGGCCATCGGCGTCGCGGCCGGCCTTGAGGACGATGGCGTCGTCATTGCCGGCGATGTCGGCACGGCGGATCTGCACGCGGCGCGAGGAGTCGATGTCGATGCCATCGGTGGACGGGCCCCGCGCGTCGCCGTCGTTGTTGCGCAGGGTGATGCCGTCCACGACCACGTCTTCCGAGTAGCAGAGGTGCAGCGTCCAGAAGCCCGAGCGGCGCAGCAGCAGGCCCTCGCCGATGTGGATGCGGGCGGACTCGAACACCTGGATGAGACGGGGGCGCTGGGCGTCGAAGTCCGATGCCCAGCGCAGGCCGCGTGGCTCGTAGCGGGCACGCAGGGCCCAGTAGCTGTCCCAGAAGACCTGGCCATCGCCGTCGATGCAGCCTTCGCCAAGCAGGCCGACGTCATGCTCCCCGTAGATGTTGACCAGCGCGGCCGGCCAGCGCATCTCGATGCCGGACACGCGGGTCGGCAGCAGCGGGTAATCCGCCAGGTTGCGCGATCCCAGCAGCGTGGCGCCGCGATCCAGCCGCAGCGTCATGCCGCTCTTCAGGAACAGCGAGCCCGTCAGGTAGGTGCCGGGCGGGACCCGCAGCGTCGTGCGCTGCAGTGCTGCGGCGTCGATGGCGGCCTGCAGCGCCCGCGTGTCGAGCGTGATGCCGTCGCCGCGTGCGCCGAAGTCCTTGGCGTCCACCTCAGACGATGCCGCTGCCTGAAGCGCCCGCCTTGGGCGGGCGCTTGACCGCAGCCTTCTCGCGGTAGCCGCTGGCGCGATAGGCCGCGACCGGGTCGGCGGCGCCGCCGGCGCGCACGCGCGCCATCGCGAGGATGGGGCTGACGTCGGTGCGGAAGGCGCGCTTCAATGTCTGCGCCGACTGCAGCGCATCGTTGGCTTCCTGGAAGCCTGCGAGCGCCTTGCGGTCCACCAGTGCAGCCTGCACGAAGGCGCGTTGCACTTCCACCGCGCTGCTCATCAGGCTCTCGATCGGGTCGGTCACGTTGTGCGACTGGTCCAGCATGTAGGCGGGCTTGAAGGCCGCGCCGTCGCGGCCGGCCGCATCGGCCAGCTCGTTGAAGACGAGGAAGAGCTGGAAGGGGTCGATGGAGCCGGAGTCCAGGTCGTCGTCGCCGTATTTGCTGTCGTTGAAGTGGAAGCCGCCGAGCTTGCCGAACTGCGCCAGGCGCGCCACGATCATCTCGATGTTGGTGTTGGGCGCGTGGTGGCCCAGGTCGACCAGACACTTGGCTTTGTCGCCCAGCGTTTGCGCGGCGGCGAAGCTGGTGCCCCAGTCGGCGATGACGGTGCAGTAGAAGGCCGGCTCGAACAGCTTGTGCTCGATGTACATCAGCCAGTCGTCCGGCAGCGCGGCGTAGATGCCGCGGGCGCTGTCCAGGTAGCGCTCCAGTGAACCACGCAGGTTGTGCTGGCCGGGGAAATTGGCACCGTCGCCCACCCACACCGTCAGGCCCTTGGAGCCCAGCGTCCTGCCGAGTTCGATGCAGTCGATGTTGTGCGCCACGGCCTGCTCGCGGGCGGCGGGGCTTTGCGACGTGAGGCTGCCGTACTTGTAGCTGTGGGCCTGGCCGGGCTGGTCCTGGAAGGTGTTGGAGTTCACCGCGTCGAAGGCGAGGCCCAGGCTGTCGGCCTGCTGGCGCAGCGCCTTGGGGTCGCCCGGCTTGTCCCAGGGGAAGTGCAGCGACACGGTCGGCGTGGCGCGCGTCAGCTGATGGATGACGGCACAGTCCTCCAGCTTCTCGGTCACGTCACGCGGCTCGCCCTTGCCAGGGAAGCGCGCGAAGCGGGTGCCGCCCGTGCCCACGCCCCAGCTGGGCAGGGCGACGGCGAAGGTCTGGGCGGTGGCGGTCAGCGCCTCGATGTCCACGCCGCGGCGCGACAGCATGCCGCCGAGCGCGTCGTAGTCGGCCTGCAGCGTGGCGCGCTGGCCGGCGTTGTGTTGCTCGACCTGGCCGGCGTCGATGATCTGAGTGGTCATGGTTGTCTCCTGGCCGCTGTTTTAACGGGTAAAGGCAGCGGCGTTGCCGGCGTCGACGTTCAGCACATTGCCCGTGCTCTTGCCCGACTTGTCGCTGGCCATGAAGTACACCGCCTCGGCGATGTCCTCGGGCAGCACGCTGAGCTTGAGCATGCTGCGCTGGCGGTAGAACTCTTCGATGTTGTCGGCCTCGATCTTGTTGGACGCGGCGCGCTCTTCCTTCCACTTGCCGTCCCAGATTCGCGAACCGCGGATGACGGCGTCGGGGTTGACGACGTTGACGCGCACGCCGATGGCCGCGCCCTCCAGCGCCACGCAGCGGGCCAGGTGGATCTCGGCCGCCTTGGCCGTGCAGTAGGCCGACGCACCGGCCGAGGCGACGAGGCCGTTCTTGCTGGCCACGAACACCATGCTGCCGCCGATCTTCTGCTGCTTCATCAGGCGGAAGGCACCGCGGCTGACGAGGAAGTAGCCGGTGACGAGGATGTTCTGGTTGCGGTTCCAGATATCCAGCGTGGTGTCTTCCAGCGGTGCAGCGGAGGCGATGCCGGCGTTGGAGACGAGGATGTCCAGGCCGCCGAAGCGCAGCGCCGTGGCGGCCAGCAGGCTTTCCACTTCGGCCTCGGACGTGATGTCGCCGCGCACCGTGGCGACGGCGTCCTTGCCTCCCACCTTGAGCAGCGCCTTGCCGGCTTCTTCCAGCGCCTCGCCGTCGATGTCGGTCAGCATCACGCAGGCGCCTTCCTGCAGCAGCTGGCGGGCCACGGCCTGGCCGATGCCGCCAGCGCCGCCGGTGACCAGGGCCACGCGTCCGGCCAGGCTCTTGGGCTTGGGCATGCGCTGCAGCTTGGCTTCCTCGAGCAGCCAGTATTCGATGTCGAAGGCTTCCTGCTCGGGCAGGCCGACGTAGGTGTCGACGCCGTTCGCACCGCGCATCACATTGATGGCGTTGATGTAGAACTCGCCGGCGATGCGGGCCGTGGCCTTGTCCTTGGCGAAGGACAGCATGCCCACGCCCGGGATCAGGTAGATGATGGGATTGGCATCGCGCACGGCCGGGCTGTTGGCGCGCTTGCAGCGCTCGTAGTAGGCGACATAGTCGGCTCGGTAGCCTTCCAGCGCCTTGTCCAGGCCGGCCAGCAAGGCGTCGACATCGGGCTTGGCCGGGTCGAAGTCCAGCACCAGCGGGCGGATCTTGGTGCGCAGGAAATGGTCGGGGCAGGAGGTGCCTAAAGCGGCCAGCGCGGCCAGATCGTTGCTGCCGACAAACTCCAGCACCACGTCGCTGTCGTTGAAGTCGCCCAGCTTGCGTTCGCTGGCGCTGATGCGGCCACGCAGAGCGGGCATCAGCTTGGCGGCCAGTGCGGCGCGCTGCTCGGCGGGCAGCGTGATGGTCTTGACGCCGCCGAACACCGGCTGCTTCATGTTCTCGGCCAGCCACTGCTCGGCCAGGCGGATCATGTCCAGCGTGATCTCGTAGCAGCTCTTGGCGGTGTCACCCCAGGTGAACAGGCCGTGGCCCTCCAGGATGATGCCCTTCAGGTTGGGCTGCGAATTGGCCAGCGCTTCGAGCTTCAGGCCGAGGTCGTAGCCCGGGCGCTGCCAGGGCAGCCAGCCGAGCTGGCCGCCGAAGATGACCTCGGTCAGGCGGCGGCTGTCGCGGCAGGCGGCGATGGCGATGATGGCGTCCGGATGCATGTGGTCGACATGCTTCTTCGGGATATAGGCGTGCAGGGGAGTATCGATACTCGCCGCGCGTGGATTCAGATTGAAGGTGCAGTGCGGCAGGTAATCCACCATCTCGTCTTCATGTTGCAGGCCGCGATAACGCTTCTTTAGCGCATTCAGCTTGTCCATGTAGAGCGTGGAGAAACCATCCAGCTTGATGGAACCCAGGTCGCCACCCGAGCCCTTGACCCACAGCACCTCGACATCCTCACCGGTCAGGTGATCGCGCATCCTGACCTTGGCCGAGGTATTGCCGCCGCCGAAATTCGTCACGCGCAAATCCGAGCCCAGCAGATTCGAGCGGTAAAGCAGCAGTTCGGGTTCGCTCAGCTTGGCCGCCACGGTATCGTCCCATTGGGAGGCGATAGGGTTTTGAGCGGGAGTTTGGGAATTTGCAGTCATCAGCTTGCCTGTAATCAGTGCGTCGTCATCCGTCACGGCCGCGCTTTCGCGGTCCGGCACCCGTTATTTCGGGTGAAGCGGGCCGAAGTGTGGGCTGAAACATCGGCCTTTGCGCAGGGGCGGCGCAGGAAATCAAAAGGATGAGCGAATGCCCGGCGCGGCGCCCGATCGCTCACGAAACGCTCAAGCGCTTGAGCGTTTGGTGATTGACGCTGTCATCCGGCTGACGTAATCTGCACTTGGAACGTCGTTTCACCCATCGATCTGAGCGGTTCCGATCATGGATGGACCGGGGTCCGGCGGCTACGCCTACGCTCATCGGCCGCCACCAGGCGGCCGGCCTGCAGCCAGGCTGGCCAAGCCAACAGACGTCCGCCCCGTGAATGCAATAGAGGGCTGGGCGACATAACGACGAGACAACGGTCGCCGCGGTTTCTCCAGGGCGCCCGATAAAGGTGATCCTCATGATCAATCACAAGCGCCACAAACGTCTGCTCAAATTGCTGGACGAGCGCGAACATGCCAGCGTGCAGCAATTGATGGAATGGTTGTCGGCCTCGGCCGCCACGGTGCGCCGGGATATTTCCTGGCTGGCTGCGAAAAACCAGCTGACACGCACCCGGGGCGGCGCGCAAAGGCTGGAGCAGAAGAAAAAATCCTACACGCTGTCCAGCGAGAAATTCCAGACTAATATCCAGCAGCATGCCGCCGAAAAGCGTGCGATTGCCCGTTATGCCAGCTCCATGTGCAATAACGGAGAAACCATCATCATCAATGGTGGCACCACCACCTTCATGATGGCGGAGTTTCTCGTCGAGAAACAGCTGAAGATTCTGACGAACTCGTTCCTGATGGCCGAGCGCCTGCTGCTGACCAGCGACAACGAGGTCATCCTGCCCGGCGGCAAGATCTACCGTGAGCAGAACGTCATCCTCAGCCCGTTCGAGAACGACGTGGCCCAGCACCACTACGCGGCCAAGATGTTCATGGGCGTCTACGGCCTGTCCATCCTCGGCCTGATGGAAGCCGACCCGCTGCTGATCCAGGCCGAGAAGCGCCTCATCGGGCAGGCGGAGGAACTCGTCGTGCTGGTGGACAGCTCCAAGTTCGCGCGCAAGGCCGGCCTGGTCTTGTGCGGGCTGAACCGCGTGTCCGCCGTCATCACCGACACCGGCGCCTCGGACAGCGCCGTGCAGTTGCTGGAGCATTACGGCGTGCGCGTCATCACCGTCGAGCCCGAAGCCGCGGACCCCCGCGTGCTGGAGGCCTCGGCGCTGGGCTCGCACGAGTTCGCCGGCGTGCTGGACGCCAGCGCCTACCGGCATGCGGGGCTGCACTCTTGAGCCCAGGAGGTGAGGGCACGGCGGCGCAGGCCGCCGGTGCCACTGTCGTCCTCGACATCGGCAAGACCAACGCCAAGCTGACCCTGATCGACGCAGCCGGCCACACACGGGCCGAGGTGCGCACGCCCAACGCCGTGCGCCAAGACGGGCCTTATCCCCACCACGACACGGAGCGGCTGTGGGACTGGCTGCTCACGCAGCTGCGTGAGTTCGCCGCGCTGGCGCCCATCCGCGCGCTCGTGCCCGTCACGCATGGTGCGACGGCGGCCCTCGTCGATGACGCGGGCCTGGTGCTGCCGGTGCCCGACTACGAACACCTGCCCGGCGACGCGAGCGACGCGGCGCGCTACGACGCGCTGCGGCCGTCGTTCGAAGAAAGCGGGTCGCCGCGGCTGCCCGCCGGGCTGAACCTGGGGCGGCAACTGGACTGGCTGCAGGCACGCTTCCCCGCGGAGTTCGCGCGCGCCCGGCACGTGCTGATGTACCCGCAGTACTGGGCCTGGCGCCTCTGCGGCGTCGCGGCCAGCGAGGTCACGTCCCTGGGTTGCCACACCGACTTGTGGCGGCCGCGCGAGCGGGCCTGGTCATCCCTCGTCGAGCGTCAAGGCTGGGCGTCGCTGTTCCCGCCGCGGCGGGAGGCCTGGGCGCGGCTGGGTGTGTTGCGGCCCGAACTGGCCGAGCGCACGGGGCTGCCGACGGATTGCGGGATCGTCTGCGGCATCCACGACAGCAACGCGTCGTTGTTGCGGCATTTGCCGACCTTGAAGCGCAGCGGCCCCTGCACGGTGCTGTCCACCGGCACCTGGGTCATCGCCGCGGCCCTGGGTTCGGCGACGCGGCCCCTGGTCGAAGCTCAGGACATGCTGGCCAACTGCAATGTCTTTGGCGACGCCGTGCCCTGCATGCGCTTCATGGGTGGCCGGGAGTTCGGCGTGATTGCCGGGGCTGAGCCGGCCGCTTTCGGCCTGGCCGAGATCGAGGCTCTGATTGCGCGGCGGACGATGGCTCTGCCGTGCTTTGCGGAGACGGGTGGGCCTTTCGCGGGCCAGGCCGGCCGCGTCGACGGGCCGCTTCCGGCCACGCCGGCAGAGAGCGCGGCGTTGGCGACGCTGTATGTCGTGTTGATGGCGGACTGCTGCCTGTCGGCGCTGGGTGCCGAGGGCGCGCCGGTGGTCGTCGAAGGAGCGTTCACGGCGAATGCCTGGTTTGGCGGCCTGCTCGCAGGGCTGCGCGACGGGCGCCAGGTCATCGTGTCGGACGACGCCAGCGGCACGACTTGCGGCGGTTGGCTGTTGAGCCAGTGGGGGCGAGAAGTTGCCGCGCCGCAGGAGGCGGTGGAGGCAGTGAACCCGGCAGGGTGGCGAGCCTACCGCGAGGCTTGGCGAGCCCGGGCCGAGAGCGGGTTGCTCGTGCCCTGAGTTGGTGGCGCGTCGGGAGTCGGCGAAAACTCTGAGCTTCGCCAAATCACCGCGAGGCCCTCAGTCAAAAGCGCGCTCTTCCCGGAGCGCGCGTCACGCTCAGCTCCGACGACGTCGCCGCAGCCCCGCGACACCCAGACCCGCCAGCGAAGCCAGCGCCAGCGATCCCGGCTCGGGCACCGTGAACGCCCGCACGCTGTCGATCGCCGGCGCGCTGTAGCCGCTCGTGTCGCTGGCGCTGTCGAAGGCATACACCCGCACTTCGTCGAAGCCCGCGGCGTCGCTCAGCCCCAGCACGTCACCCACGCCCGCGGCCCCGAGGGACACGCGCCCGTTGCCGGTCAGCACGCCGTCCAGCCAGGTCTGCCACATCACGTAGATGCTCGCGTAGCCAGAATCGACCGCGAACTCGATGCCGTTCAGGCGCGTCGCCGCGCCGTGAATGGACAGGTAGGCGTTCATCCCCGCCGCGGCGAAATAGTTGCCCGAGAACGCCTGGCTGTAGCTCTCGCCCGCGGCCAGGTCCACGCAGAACTCGCCCGCGTAGCCGCAGCCGCCGTTGTCGTTGGCAATGCCCGTGTGGCTGAACGCCAGGCCGCCTTCCGACCAGGGGCTGGCCAGCGAGGTGTTGGCCTCGAAGTCAGCCGAGTACGTCAGGTGCGCGCCAGCCGGCGTGGCGCTGCCGGCGCCGGTGGTCTGCACGACCGAAGCCATCGCGGGCAGAGCCAGCCAGGCAAACAGCAGGGGAGCAAGAGTTTTCATGGTGTTGATGCGATTCATGGCACGGCAACGAGGTCGATGGCGTCGAAGGACAGGCTGGGGCTCAGGAACCTGGCGCCGGCGGTGCCGCTGACGGTGTTGATCGTCAGCGTGTTGGTGCCGACGACGAGCTGGCTGGCCGGGACGTCGAAGTTGTAGGTGCGGTTCACGCCGCGATAGGTGCCCACGGTCATGTTGCGCGACACCTTGGGCGGCGCGGGCGGGATGGCCGAGGCCCAGCTGTTGACGGTGACCTGCGGCCGTGCGCCGGCGAAGTCCGCCGAGATGCCGATGCGCAGCCGCAGCGGCAGCGCGTTCTGGCCGCGCCTGAGCGTGAAGCGCACCTGGAGGCCGTTGTTGACGTCCTTCCATTCGTAGGCCGGCCAGCCGGTCGCCGGTGTGGACGTGCCGATCACGTAGGGGCCGACGTTCCACGACGCCATGCGCACGTCCTGCGGGTGCATGAAGGTCAGCTTGTCGCCGTTGATGAACTCCTGCGGCGAGCCGTCCCACTGGCCGATGCGCCAGATCGCCGGCGTGGCGGCCGGGTCGGCGGTGATGGCAACGGGGTTCAGCGCGTAGTTGGCGTTGGCGGTCACGGTGACCTGCGCCGTCTGCACTTCGAGCTCACCCTTGTAGATGGTCATCGTGTAGGTGCCGGGCAGCATGCCGTCGGCCGTGAAGTGCCCGTCCACCGGGTCGGCGTCGACCCAGTACTGCGCCTTGCTGTTGGCAAAGCCGGCGGTGTAGGGCACGCCGGCGACGCGGCCCGTCAGGCCGGCCACGCTGACCGAGCCGCGGCCCTGCGGCGGCACGTAGCCGACGAGGCCGAGCGTGCCGTACCAGCTCGTGTCCGGCCGCAGCGTGGGCAGGGCGCCGTCGGTGAACATCAGGATGTAGGTGTTCAGGATGCCGAGGCGGAAGGGCTCGGTCTGGGCCTCGCCGTAATTGACCATATAGGTCAGCTCGTTGGTGGTGGCTGTGATCTGCTGCAGCAGGCTGCGGTAGAAGGGGCCGCCCGAGTCGCCCTCGTGGTTGTCGCGCCAGAACCAGAGGCCCACGCCGGGGCCGGTGCCGCCAAGGATCTGCCAGTCCTTGAGCCGGCGGTTGGAGTAGTGCTTGGAGCGCGACTCGCCGGCGCGCGCATCGGGCGCCGTGAAGCCGAACACGTCGGCCGACTCGATGGCGCCGCTGGTGCCGCGCAGGTCTTCGGCCCAGAAGCTATTGCCGTTGTAGGTGACGAGGCCGCCGGCCGTCTCGGCCGGGCCGCCGCTCGGCAGCCTGGCAATCGGCACGCGGGCGATGAAGCGCACCAGGCCGTGCACGTCGGGCTCCTCGGTGAAGTGCGTGCCCATGTGGATGTTGGGCTGGCCGCGCTTCACGAGGTAGTAGTGCGTCAGCACGCCGCCCTTGCTGCTGTTGCTGGTCAGCGTGATCTTGATGTAGTCGCTGCCGGTGACGACGCCGCCGTTGGTGGTGGCGGCCGGCGTGGCCGTGCCGTCGGCGCTGACCAGTTCGGCCTTCACGGCCAGGGCGCTGACGCCGGTGTAGAGCCAGTCGGCGCCCGAGTTCAGCTGCGTGCCGCGCGCCGGGTCGGCGTACTCCACGCCCTTGTAGACGAGGCTGGAGATGTCGCCCGCCGACGTGGTGCTCGCGCCGTTGTCGTAGCCGCGCACCTTGAACACCAGGCCAGCGTCGGTGTCGATGAGGTACTGCGGCTTGGCGGCGTTGCCGCTGTCCCAGACCGTGGTGATGCTGAAGGCCGCCATCGCGGCCGGGGCTGTTGCGGCCAGCAGGCCTGCAGCCAGCCAGCGCGCCCATGGCGGACGCGTGCTCGTGGTGTTCATGTCGTCTCCTGCGTTCGTGTCGTTTTTCACGACCGAGGGGAACATCCCTTCGGTCGCTGCGGACTCTAGGCAGGGCTCATGCCCGCGTGTACTCAACCGCTTGAGCGTTTGGACGGCGCGCCCTGCACGACGCACTCGATGGAGCGTCGACACGACCTTTGCGATAACCGATGTGGCATCGCAAGCGCCGCGGAATCAGTGCATCAACGCCTGATAGGTCAGCCCGCGCACACGCAGATGCAGCGTCGAATTGCCCGCGGGCCGCAGCTGCGTCATGAAGAGAATGACCAGCCTCTCCTTCGGGTCCACCGTGTACTGCGGGAAGTAGGCGCTGCCCCAGCCGAAGGCGCCTTCGCTGCCCAGCTCGGTGAAGCCGCCCGTGCGCACGTTGACCCAGAAGCCCAGGCCGAAGCCGTCGGCGTCGCCGCGGGACTTGGGGCCGAGGTGGTCGGCCGTCATCAGTGCCACCGTCTTGGGTGCGAGCAGGCGCACGCCGTCGAGCTCGCCCCGGTTCAGCAGCATCTGCAGGAAGCGCGTGTAGTCGCCCGCCGTGCTGAGCATGCCCGCGCCGCCGGACAGCAGCTTGCGCGGGCCGTTGACGAAGTCGCTTTGGGCCGGCGTTTCCATCAGCTTGAGCTGGCCGTTCTCCAGGCCGTAGACATTGGCCAGCCGCGCGATCTTGTCGGGCGGCAGGAAGAAGCTCGTGTCCGGCATGCGCAGCGGGTCGGTGATGCGCGTCTTGATGAAGCGGTCCAGCGGCTGGCCGGACACGACCTCCACGAGGCGGCCCAGCACGTCGGTCGCGTAGCCGTAGATGAACTGCTCGCCGGGCTGGCTCTGCAGCGGCAGCGCGGCGAAGCGGTCGGCCCATGTGGCAAGCGTCTCGTCGTTGCCGACGAGGTACCAGTCCGTCAGCCCGGCCTTCTGGTAGGCCGCCTGGGCGGGGCCGGGGCCGTAGCTCATGCCGGCTGTGTGGGTCAGCAGGTCGTGGATGGTCAGCGGCCGATGCAGCTTCTCGGTGCCACCGCCGGGCAGGGCCACCTGCAGGTTGGCGAAGGCCGGCAGGTAGCGGCTGACCGGGTCCTTCAGCAGGAAGCGGCCTTCCTCGTACAGCAGCATGGCGGCCACCGTCGTCAGCGCCTTGCTCATGGAGGCGATGCGGAAGATGGTGTCCGTTCGCATCGGCTTGGCGTTCTCGATGTCGCTCTGGCCGTAGGCCTTGAAGACGACGGGCTTGCCGTCGCGTGCAACGACCATCACGGCGCCGGCCAACTGCTGCTGCGCGATCTGCTCGTCGATGGCGGCATCCAGGCGCTTCAGGCGTTCGACGGAGAAGCCGGCGACCAGGGCCGGTCTGGGCGGCGCGGCGGTGGCGGCGGGCGTGTGGATCAGCGCGGCGCAGGCCAGCGCCAGGGCGAGGAGGTGCTTCTTCATGCGCTGGGTCAGTCGCCCAGCGGGCGCTGGTGGGTGAAGCCGGGGCTTGCTGCGAGCCGGAACTGTTCGGGCGGCAGCGGCCGGCCCGGCTCGATGGGGCCGAGATCATCACGCAGCTGGGCCGCCACCGGCACACGGGCGTCCCTCAGGCCCAGGGCCACAAAACGCGCCAACTGCATGGCGCCGTAGTTGTCGTGATGGGTGTTGTCCAGCTTGCCGTTGTTCTCGGGGTGGGCGGCCTTGGAGCGCTCCGGGCCCAGCGCCGCATAGAACTGTTGGCTCATCGCGTTGAGGTCGATGAAGGCCAGCTTCATGGCCTGGGCGACGGCATGCGCCGCGTCGGCGTATTCGGTCAGGCTCGGTTTGAGGTGCCCGTCGGCATCGAAGTTGCGGCGTTCCATCGACGACACGATGACCGGCACGCCGCCGCGCGCGAGGATGCGCTCGGCGTGCGTGCGCAGTTCGGCCTTGTAGCTGTCAGCGTTGCCGCTGCCGTCCTTCTGCTGCTTCTGGTCGTTGTGGCCGAACTGCAGCAGCACGGTGTCGCCGGGCTGCAGGACCGACAGGATCTTGTCGATGCGCCGGCGCGCCAGCGAGTCGCGCAAGGTCTCGCCCGACTCGGCGTGGTTGGCCACGGCCACCGTCGGCTTGAACAGGGCCGTCAGCATCTGGCCCCAGCTGGCATAGGGCTCGCCGCCCTGGTCGGCCACGGTCGAGTCGCCCAGCAGGAAGACGGTGGGAACCTGCACCGGCTCGATGACGAGGCGGCGCAGCGCCGGATGGGTGCCGTTGATCTCCAGCGTCAGCCGGCCGTCCCAGGCCCAGGCTTCGTCGACGGTCTCGCGTGGCGCCTTGAGATTGACGACGCCTGCTTCGACGCCAAGCACAGCGGCGATGCGCGGCGTGCGCACATTGACGATGAAGCTGCGCGTCTCGGTCGCACCGGCGGGCAGGCGCACGGCGTTCAGCATCAGCCGGCGCAGTTCGGCCTTGATCGTCGTCTCGCTGGCCTCGGCCGCGCCCAGCGTGGCGGCGACACGGTAATTGCCTTCGGGCAGGTCGACGGTGAAGAAGCTGGGTTGGCCGGCTGCGTTGCGTGGCGCGCCGGGCTCGAAGCCAGCGCCGCGTTCGCGGCTGTAGGTGGGCTGGGGTGCGGCGGTGAAGTCGAAGCTGAGCGGATCGGCGGTGCGTGGCTGAGAAACACAGCCACTGAGGCACAGAAGCACAGAGAAGAGGATGGAAAGCAAAGGCCGATTTCCGCTGGGCCTCTGCGTCTGCGTGGCCGTGTTCATCGATGTGGTCATGTCAGTCTGTGAGTTGGTCGCCGATCAGGGCCAGGTTCTGGATGGCCGCCAGCCCCCATTGCGCCGTGTCGTTGGTGCTGATCCAAGGCGCCTCGTCGACCGGGTTCAGCGCCAGCGGCCCATCCACCCGCGTCGTCTTCAGCGTCTTGTGGCCCCGTGGGTCGTCGGCCCAGAACTCGCGCCAGGCGCGCTGGGCCAGGGCCTTGTCCTGCTTCTGCCGTGCCGCATACGCCGTCAGCCGCGAATGCCCCACGCTCAGCACCGTGCCGCCGCCATGCGGGGCACCCAGCGCCTTGACCTGCTGCTCACGCGGCGCGTTGTAGAGCTCACAGTACTGCAGCCAGGCCTGCTTGAACTCGGGCTCGTCGATCAGCTCCACCAGCTCGGCCATCATCTCGACACCGCCGAAGACGGCGCTCAGGTGGCTGGCACTGAGCTTGTTGCCGCTGACGTTGTGGAAGGCGCCTTCGTTCGGCCCCGTGGGCTCGTAGCCGCCGCTGCCGGTGAAGAAGCCATGCGGCATGGCCGCGATGCCCTTCATGCCGCGCACGAGCTTGTTGCGCCAGCGCGGGTCGCCGGTGCGCTCCCACTCCGTCAGCACGTTGGCGACGACCGAGCCCCAGTCCGTGCCGAAGCCAATGCGCGCGGGCCATGGGCCCTTGTCGGCGCGGCCGGCGATCTTGCGCACGGGGTCGACCTCGTCCATCTTGGCGTCGGCGCTGAGCACCTCGCGCATGATGTCGCCGATTCGCTCGTCGGCCGTCAGGTAGTAGTAGAAGCGGCGATAGGCCGACGTGGAGATGCGCGCCTGCTTGGCGCTGCAGCCCCAGTGCTGCACGTTGTGCCGCGAGCCCAGGCCCTGGAAGCGGCCGAGGTGGTAGATGTCGACCTCGCTGGTGTGGCGCACCATGGCCTCGGCGAAGCGGAAGATGTCGGCGCGGCCGCTGCGCAGCCAGGCGTACCAGAGCCAGAGATCGGGCGAGAGCTCGGAGTTGTCCCAGGCAAAGCCGCCGACGTCGTAGCGCCACTCGTGGCGGTCGGCGTCGTAGGTGTGGCGGATGTCGCCGTAGTCCCAGAAGCCGTACCAGTGGCGCTGCTCGGTCTCCTTCTTGTAGAAGTCGAACAGGAAGTCGAGCTTGTCCTCGATCTTCTGGCGCGCGGGCGTGCTGCGGTCGGGCAGGCTCCACAGCTTGCCGAACACGCCGGCGGCCAGATAGCGCTGCGGTGCCGCGGCCAGTTGCGGCGGTGTCTGCACGGCGGCGGCCATCTGCACCAGGCGCTCGCGGCTCGGCGTGGCGGCCAGCGCCCACAGCGTGATCTCGCTGCTGCGCGCGATGCCGACCGGCGTACCGAAGCCCTTCTCGTAGTCCTCGTAGGTCATCTCCAGGCCTTCGAGCTCCTGCTCGTGGGTCTCCTGCCCCAAGCCATCGTGATAGAAGCGCAGGTCCATGGCCGGCGCGTCGGGCGCGTGCATCCAGACGGTGACCTCGGCCGCATCGCCGATGGCGCCGCGGATGTCGAGCTGCGTCGGGTGGCGCTGCCAGAAGTCGCGCAGCCCGAAGGCCACGCCGCCCGTCGCGCCGCCGATGTAGCCGCTGCCCGGCGCGCGGTGGCCGAAGGCGGCGGGGATCCAGCCGTGGCCGGGCTGGGTGCGCTTCCTGACCTGGAAGCCGTCGGCGTTGAGCTGGCTCAGTGTGTAGTCGCCCCAGGCGGGGATGCGCTGGTGCAGCTGGCGCACCTGGGCGCTCCACTGCGCCAGCGGCGGCGTGGCGCGGCCGGCGAGCTGGGCCTCGCGCACGGCGGCACCGGGGTCGCGGCGCAGGCCGGTGAGGTTGCGCACGCCTTCGGCCCACAGGCCGCCTGCCTCGCCGGCGAAGCGCACGTGGCGGTCGTGCAGCGCGTCGCGCAGGGGCACCTCGAAGCGCAGGCCGATGCCGCGCAGGAAGTCGCGCTGCTCGTCGCCGTCGAAGACGAAGCTGTGCATGACGCGCACCGACTCGGCGCCGGCGTAGAAGTACAGGCGCAGCGAAAACGGCAGCCAGGCGCGGCCGGCGGCGCTGCGGTGCTGGCCGTCGACCTTGACGACGGCGCGCACCGGGCCGGCCTGCTCGACGGTGAGCTTCGTCGTGCGGCTGTCGAAGCGCGTCTGCGTGACGGCGCCATCGCCAGCGTCGGGCTTGTCGTCAGCCTGGGCGACGAGCGTGCAGGCGCGCAGGATCTCGCGGCCATCGCGTTCGATGCTGCGGATGAACTGGGCGCCGCTGCGGGGCAGCGTGCAGCGGATGAGGCCGGTGTCGACCTCGACGGCCTCGGCCGTCTCGCGCACGCTGACGCGCGGGCCGGCGGGGGCTGGCGCCGCGCCGGGCTGGATGCTGGGGTTGGCGCCCGCGTCGACGCCGGCCGGCAGCGCGTGCGCCGTCCACTTCAGCGAGCCGTCGGGCCAGTAGGCCAGCGGCCAGGTCTGCAGTGGCAGCGGCCGGCCCTGGGCGTCCAGTGCTTGGAAGGCCTGGTCCTTCTTTTGCTGGCCGCGCGGCCAGGGCAGGCCGAGCGTCGTGCCCAGCGGCAAGGCTGGCGCGCTGCCTTCCAGCCAGTGCAATGCGAGCTGGTCCTCGGGCACCGCTGCAGCGCGTGCCGGCGAAGGCGCCGGAGCGGCGCTCGCCGTGGCGAGCCCGGCCAGGGGCAGGGCGGCGGTCTTGAAGAAGCTGCGGCGGTTGAAGTCGGTCGTCATGGTCGGGCGTTGGAGGGCGAGCGGTCCGGAACGGGCAGGGCGGAGTCGGGCGTGGCGCCGCTGCCGCGGCCCCAGAGTCGGTCGTAGGGCCAGCCGGTCAGGTCTTCGACGATGCGGCGGTTCCCATCGTTCTCGGCCTCGGTGGCGCCGGCGCGCAGGCGCTCGACCTCGTGGACGAGCACGGCGTGGGTGCGCGCATTGAGCCGGAAGGACCAGGCGGCGATGAGGCCCAGGCCCATGCACAGCAGCGGCCCACCCACCATCAGGCCGGCGATGGTCTGGATGGCCTCGGGCGTCTGCGTGATGAGCTCGCCCGGCCGGGTCTTGGGCGACACGTAGCCGCCCAGGTCGATGACCCAGCCGCTGGCGATGATGGCGGCGCTCTGCGCGAGCTTGCGCACCAGCGTCATCACGCCGGCGAAGATGCCCTCGCGGCGCTGGCCGGTGACGGCCTCGTCGATGTCCGGCAGGTAGTTGTAGACCGACCAGGGCACGAAGTTCAGCGTGCCGCGGCCCAGGCCGGCGAGGACGATGGGCGCAAACAGCCAGAACGCGAGACCCATGCTGAAGCCGCTCTGCGTCGGGTTCAGCGCCATGAAGATGCTGTCGCCCAGCGCCCTGAGCGCCGCGTCGAAGCCGTCGGGCCGCAGCAGGTAGAAGCCGAGGTAGAGCAGCAGCGCCGCGCCGAACAGCGAGATGGCGATGCGGTAGGCCAGCACGGGCCCGGTGCGGATGACGATCTGGATGGCGACCATGACCGACACCAGCTGGGCCACGTACATGACCGTCATCAGCTGCGAGATGACGAGTGTGGCGCCCATCAGCACCGTCGCCACGAAGATGGGGAAGGCGGTGTTGAAGATGTCCTGCGACAGGTAACCGCCGAGGTAGAGCGCGAGGTGCTGGCGGAAAGCGCGGATCTTCAGCGTCGAGAACAGGTCGCCGAACATCTTGGCCGGCAGGGCCAGCGCGGCCTTCAGCGTGACCCCGCCATAGGTCTGCGACAGCACCGCCTGCTCGCGCGTGCCGTAGGGCCGCTCCCAGGTCGTCAACACGACGATGAGGACGACGACCGAGAAGATGACGCCGAAGATGGCCGCCATCCAGAAGAAGGTGTCGGGCGAGTCCTTGCCGCCGAAGCGGCTGATCAGCAGCGTGGGCAGGTAGGAGGCCAGGATGGCGGAACTCTGCGCCACGATCATGCGCGCGCCGGCGAACCTGGCCTTGGCCTTGTAGTCCTTGGTCATCTCCGCCGCCAGCGTCTCCCAGGGGATGAGGAACATCGTGTACAGCAGCTCGAAGAAGACGAAGGCGAGCAGGTAGTAGCTGAAGCTGTGGCCGGTGCGAAAGATCAGCGCGAAGCTGGGCAGCAGCGGCATGGTGATCAGCAGGAAGAGCTTGCGCCGGCCAATCTTGCGGCCGATCCAGGTATGGCGCAGGTTGTCGGACACGTAGCCGATGAGCGGGCAGGTGATGGCTTCGAGCAGCCTGGGCAAGCCGAGGATCAGGCCGGCTTCGACGGCGCTGAGGCCGCAGAAGGTGGTGAAGAAATAGAACAGCCAGCCGGTGATGACGGCCTGGGCGCCGGCGCCCAGCATGTCGCCGGAGCCCCAGCCCCAGTAGTTGATCCACGTTGGCTCTTTGGCGGCGGGGTGGAGGTTGCGGGGCGGCTTCATGTCTCTTGCTGGTTGCGCGCTTTTGCTCGAAGCGCTTGTTTTGTGGCGAGGCCCATGCCGGGACGTCGCCCCGGCGGGCGACCTTCTTTTTGAGCGACCAAAAAGAAGGCAAAAAGTCGCCCCTGACCGCGCCGGCCCTTTGCTTCGCAGCGGGCTGCCCTGCGGTGCTCGCGTCTTGCAACCCCGCGCAGAACTCCCTTCGCTACGCTGCGGTCAGACAGCTGCGCGGAGTCAGAGCTTGAAGCGCGCTGCGCGCGCGGTTGCAAGCCGCTGCGCTCCTCGGCGACGCTAAAAGGGGGGTGAAGGAACAGCCCGGTGAGAGACGGCTCTCGGGTTTGGCTGTTGGCCGTTCGGCTGTTTGGGGCCTCCCCTTTTAAACCGCCGAGAAGCGCAGAAGCCCAGGGCGCGCGCGCAGCGCGCTTCAAGAACTGACTCGCGACGCTTGTTTGAGCAGAGCGTAGCGGCGCGAGTTCGGCGCGGCCCTGGGCTTCGAGCATCGCAGGGCACCCCGCAGGGGCGGTTTTGCAGGGGAGAGCTTTTTGCCTACTTTTTGGCGGCGCAAAAAGTAGGTCGGCTGCCGGGACGAAATCCCGGCTGGGCCTGGCCTGAAAGACAAAGCCGCGCACGGGCAACCTCAGATGAACCGCACCAGCAGCTCGCCCATCGCCAACAACGCCATCGCCTGCCCGAACGGCATCGACGTCAGCGGGATGTCCTTGTATTCCTGCAGCGTGTTGAACACCGGCGTGCCGAAGCTGACCTGCGTCAGCTCGCCCGCGTCATTGATCTTGGCGCGCACCGCTCGTGCCGCGCGCAACCCCAACTCTTCATAGTCCTTCGACAAATACCCTTTGCGCACCGCCTTCAAGATGCCGTATGCAAAGCCGGCGGACGCTGCGGCTTCTTCATATGAAGTTGGATCGTCCAGCAGCGTGCGCCACAGGCCCGACTCGGCCTGGCAAGCCGCCAAGGCCTTGACCTGTGCTTCCAGCGTGGAGACCAGGAAGTCACGGAACGCATCGCCCTCCGGCAAGCCCAGCAGCTCGATGAACTCCGGAATCACGATGGTGACCCACGAGTTCCCGCGCGCCCACAGCGCGTTGGCGAAGTTGTGCCGGCCCTCGAAGGTCCAGCCGTGGAACCACAGCCCTGTCTTGCGGTCGGCCAGGTATTTGATGTGCACGAGGAACTGCCGCTTGGCCTCCTCCACGTAGTGCGGCCGGTTCAGCAACAGCCCGAACTTCGCCAACGGCAGCACCGACATCATCAGCGTGTCGTCCCACAGCTGCTGGTGGTTCACGCTGTTGTAGACGATGTGCTGGAAGCCGCCTTCCTCGGTGCGCGGCAGGCCGCTGAACACCCACTCGCCCCAGCGGTCGATGTAGGGCAGATAGGTCCGGTTGCCGCTGCGCTCGAACAGATAGGCCAGCGTCAGGAAGGGTGCGACGGTGTTGATGTTGCGCGAGGGCATGCCCTCCGCAAACCGGGCCTCGAACCAGCTCGTCATGATGTCCCAGGCCTTGGCGTCGCCGGTCTGCTCCCAGACCTTGTAGACGCCGTACAGGCCCACGCCATGCGTCCACTCGAAGCCGTTCCAGCCCTTGGTGTCCAGCACGCGGCCATCGTCCAGGCGCAGCAGGAACTTGCCGTCGGTGTCCTCGATGTGGATGAGGTTGTCGATCAGCCGGTCAATGGCGCCGCGGATGTCATCACGGTCCGCGCCCAGGTGGGCCGCGTGGTGGGCCAGCAGCGGGTGGATGAGCGAGGAGTCGACGGGCTTGAGGATCTGGTGGGTCATGGTCTTGTCTCAGGGTTCAACGCTGCAGGTTGCGGGGCTGCGGCACGGCTTCCAGCGGCACGCCGCCGCGGGCCACCGCGAGCGGCACCAGGCGTAGAGTTTCCAGCGCGTTGGCGGCCTGGCCATCGGTGGTGACGGCCAGCGTCAGCGTGTTCTCGCCGTTCGGGTTCAGGATGCCCGGCGGCAGCACGAAGACGCGCTGCGGCCCGACGTGGGCGATGAACTGGCCGAGGTTCCAGCCGTTGACGAAGATCAGCGCGCGGTTCTCGACCTCCGAGCGTGGCTGAGTCGTGTCGCCGAAGGCCAGGCCCAGTTGCACGTCGTGGCCTTGCGGCAAGTCGAGCCTGAAGTTCGTGCGCAGCCAGTAGGTGCCGGGCGCTGGCGGCGCGGCGCCCACGGTCGTCTCCTCCCAGCCGGCCTGGGGCTTGGCCGGGTCGGCGGGCAGGTGCCAGCCCATGCGTTCACCGTGCAGGCCACCGTTGTTCATCGGCCCGCGAACGAGGTCGGCGATGTCCTCGCCGCCCTTGTTGCCCTGGATCTTCCAGGCGATCGGCGTGCCGAATCGCTGGCCACCCTTGGGCGTGATGGACGCGGCGATGAGGCCGCGCGCCTCCTTGTGCGCGTCGTCGGCGAACAGGTCCCAGTTGTGCGAGTTGTTGCGCACGACGACCGCCAACACGTGCTCGCCCGCGGGCAGGTTCTTCAGCCACTGCTTGAAGGTGTCGGTCGTCTCGGGGAAGGGCCGGCCGGTGTCGTTCTCCTGCTGGCCGAGGAATTGCCCGTCCAGCCAGACCTGGATCATGCCGGCGCCACCCGCGCCGAAGAACAGCTCCAGCTGCTGCGGATTGGCGGTGCTCGTCGTGAAGCGGCCGCGGTACCAGACGTCGCCGTGGTGGAAGCCGTAGTCGCTCATCGCCAGCACCGGCTGGCCCTTGTCGGGCGCGGTGTAGACGTTGGCGGCCGAGGCCGGCGCGTCGGCCTTGCGCCAGGCGCTGTCGTCGAAGTTCGGCGCGGCTTCCAGGGAGTCGAAGCGGCGCGTCCATTTCAGTTGTGCGAGGTCGGGCAGCTGGATGGGCTCGGGGCCGGGCAGGGCCGTGCGGGTGGTCAGGCTGAAGTCCTGTGCCGCGGTTGCGACGGCCTGGCCGTTGAAGCTCAAGCCGGTGATGCCCTCGGGCACCCACGCGCGCAGCATGCTGGGCGCAGTCGTGTCGCCGCGCAGTCGCAACATCTTGCCGTCCAGCGCGGCGGAACGGACGAGGCCGGGGCTGCGCACCAGCACAGCGTGGCCGCCGGCCTGCAGGCGCCAGAACTCCTGGCCCGTCTTCTCGTCGGCGATGAGCAGCAGCAGGGGCGCGCGGCCGGCGCCACTGATCAGCACTTCGATGAGGCCGGTGTGCTGGTAGTTCAGCCGCAGGTCACCGTTCTTCGCGTCCCAGTTCACCTGGGCCTGGCCGCGCAGCAGCTTCACGGTCGGCTTGGCGGCGTAGCGCAGCACGGTCTCGCCGTCGTCGACGTTGCGGCCGTAGAGCAGCGCCAGGTCACGCGCGCCCTGCTGCATCTGGGCCTGCAGCTCGCTGGTGCTGTAGACGAGGTGCTGGCGCTCCAGCGCGTAGCTGGCCAACAGCAACTTGGCATCCTGCCCCGTCAGCGTCAGCTTGCCGGCCTGCGGGACTTGATAGGTGCCGTCGCCTGTCTGCAGCTTGAAGCCGAAGGCCTCGGTGCCCGAGAGGTGGTTGTGCTGGGCCAGCAGCACGTGGCTGCCCAGCGCCTTGTTGACGTTGTGATAAAGCCTGACCTTGGCATTGCCTGGGTCCAGCACCTCTCCCTTGTCCATCTCGGCCAGCACCGGTGTGGCGGCCCGCACGAAGCCGCCCATCTGCTTGAGCACCAGTGCCTTGTCGCGCATGACGCGGGCTTCGCTGATGGGCGCGCCGTAGTCGTAGCTGGTGTAGACGATGGGCCCCGGCTGCCAGCCCCAACTGGTGCCGCCGAAGGCCATGTAGATGGAGTGGATGGTCAGCGCGTTGATGAGGCTGCTGCCGTAGAACACGCGTTCGTAGCCGCCGCCCTGGCGCCGCGCGGTGCACTCGTAGGTGCCGTTGCTGCCCCAGTAGTCGAACCAGCCCGCGCCGATCTCGGCGACGAAACCCGGCGTGTTGGGCGAAGCGAGCGAGCCGACCTTGGGAAAATTCCTGCCGTAGAGGCCCCAGTCCGGCGCAGGGGCCGGCGAGCCGGGCTGGCCGTCCACGCCGCAGACGCCGCCTGGGTAGCCGTCGAAGGCGTAGAGGTCGGTCGGGCCGGGGTTGGCAAATGGGGCGGTGGAATTCTTCGGCGTCCAGTCCGGCAGGCGCGAGGCGGCGTTGTGGAAGAGGGGCACCGTGATGCCGTCGGTCCGCGCCTTGTCCGCCAGGTGCTGCATGTGGCGGATGTTCTTGGGCTGCACCGAGAACAGCTCGTTCTCCAGCTGGTAGGCGATGACGTTGCCGCCGCCGTTGGTGAGCTGGTGGCGGGCCAGGATGGCGTTGATCTGCGTCATCCATTCATCGGCTGCGGCCTGGTAGTCGGCCGCGTCGGTGCGGGCCTCGGCGCGCTGGCGCAGCAGCCAGCCGGGGAAGCCACCGGCCGTCAGCTCGGCGTTCACATACGGGCCCATGCGCGCAATGACGTAGAGGCCTTCCTCCTCAGCCATCTCGATGGCGCGCTCGATGTTGCGCACACCGGTGAAGTCATAGTGGCCCGGCTTGGCCGAGTGGTAGCCCCAGCTGAAATAGAGCGACACGGCGTTGAGGCCGGCCGCCTTCATCTTCTGCAGCACGTCGCGCCACAGGCTGGGTGAGGGCAGGCGGAAGGGGTGAAACTCGCCCGCGAAAACCATCTCGCGACGGCCGTCGATGATCAGCGAGTGGCGGTCCCAGGTTATTGACTTGGGCTTGTTCTTCGGCGCCGTCGCGCGCTCCAGCTGCGCGGTGTCTTCCGAGATGACGGTGAAGTGGCGCACCGTGCCCGACACACCGCCCAGCTCTTTCCTTGCGGTCCAGGTGTTGAGGCCATCGAAGCTGTCCGAATACCAGTAGCGCTTGCTCGTGTAGTCGTCGAAATAGATGCGCCAGCCTGCACGGCTATCGCTCGACTTGATGGGAACCAGCGCCTGGCCTTCCGACGGGCCGCCCCAGCCGGCCCAGTCGCCGGTCTTCTGGATCGTCCACGGGCCTTCAAGCGACGCCGCCGTCGCCAGCTCGATGAACTTGGTCGTCTCGTTCTTCGTGAATGCGACGTAGCGGCCCTCGTGCTGGATGACGAAGGTGTCGATGCAGTTGTTCTCCAGCCCCCGCATGGGCACCGGGTCGGCGAACTTCGTGAAGCCCGCGTCCAGCGCCTTCACGGTGTAGGCGGCGAACGGGCCGCCCGTGCCTTTCGTCGACAGGCTGACGATGAGCTTGAGGCCGCCGTCGCTGTCGCGAAACCACTCTGGCGCCCAGACGTTCTTGACACCGGCCAGCTTCACCGGCACGTCGGCCACATGCGTCCAGTTCTTCAGGTCGGCCGACTTCGCGATGCCGAAGGTCGAGCCGTTCCAGTTGGTGGTGTACGCCACGTAATAGAGGCCGTCCGCCGCGCGAATGATGGATGGGTCGCGCAGCAGGTCCTTGGGCGGCTGGTAGACCTCGGAGCCCAGCGACGTGAAAGTGACGCCGTCGTTCGACGAAAACAGGCTGAGCTTGTCCTGCGAGGTCGCCGTGAAGGCCGACATCAGGAAGCTGCGTTCGCCTTTGGCCGCCGGGGTTGCGGCCAGCGCGGGCGTGCTGGCGGCCGTGGGCGGCTGCTGCCCCGGCAGGTCCTGCGCCTGGATCGGCCCGCACAGCCAAAGCGCGGCCCACCAGACGGCAAAGCGGGGCGACGGAGCAAACGGCAAGGCAGCGGGCATAGCGGACCGGGAGTGCGGGGAGCCTGAATCAGTGTCACCCGGTTCGCCGCCACCAAAAAATCAAGCGCTTGCGAGAAAGGCCGCGCCGGAGGCCAGTCACAGCGGCAGGCGATCAGGTTCTTTGCGCGCTTTGGCCAACAAACCGAACAGGGCTTGAAAGGAGACCTTCCGGGCGATCAAGCGTCAAAGCGCAAAGAGCCAGCGAAAATGCCTCATATGTTCAGTTTCTTCAAGAAGACGGCGCCGGCTCCCGCCCCCGCCGATGAGGCGCCGGCGTTGCTGCCCGAGGGCTGGGTCACCAAGCCCGCCAGCGCACCCGCGCCAGCGCCAGTCCCGGTGGCGCCAGCCGTCGTTGCACCTGCTGCGGCGCCCGTCGTGGTCGCGGCGCCCAGACCTGTTCCGCCGCCCGTGGTCGCGCCGGTTGCGCCGGCCACGCCACGCCAGAGCTGGATGGACCGCCTGCGCTCCGGCCTGCGCAAGACCGGCAGCAGCATCGCCGGCGTCTTCACCGGCACGAAGATCGACGACCAGCTCTACGAGGAGCTGGAAGAGGCGCTGCTGATGGCCGACGCCGGCGTCAAGGCCACGCAATTCCTGCTCGACGACCTGAAGCGCCGCGTCAAGGACGCCAAGGCCGGCGACCCGCAGGCCGTGCGCGCGTTGCTGATCGATGCGTTGGCCGAGCTGCTGTCGCCGCTGGAAAAGGGCCTGGAAGTGGGTCGCCACACGCCTACCGTGATGATGGTCGTGGGCGTCAACGGTGCCGGCAAGACGACCAGCATCGGCAAGCTGACCCGCCACCTCGCCGAGGCCGACCAGAAGGTCTTGCTCGCTGCCGCCGACACCTTCCGCGCCGCGGCGCGTGAGCAGTTGGGCGTGTGGGCCGACCGCGCCAAGGTCGAGATCATCAGCCAGGAGGGCGGTGACCCGGCGGCTGTGTCATTCGATGCCGTCAATGCCGGCCGCGCGCGGGGTGTGGATGTCGTCATCGCCGACACGGCGGGCCGCCTGCCGACGCAGATCCACCTGATGGAGGAGCTGAAGAAGATCAAGCGCGTCATCGCCAAGGCCCAGGCCGACGCGCCGCACGAGGTGCTGCTGGTGGTGGACGGCAACACGGGCCAGAACGCGCTGAACCAGGTCAAGGCCTTCGACGAAGCGCTGGGCCTGACCGGTCTGGTCGTCACCAAGCTCGACGGCACGGCCAAGGGTGGCGTGCTCGCGGCCATCGCGCGCGAGCGGCCCGTGCCGGTCTATTTCATCGGCGTGGGCGAGAAGCTGGAAGACCTGGAAACCTTCAGCGCGCGCGAGTTCGCGCGGGCGCTGTTGGAGTGAGCTTGCCGGGGCCTCAATGGGCCTGCGGCATGTCTGCGTAGTAGCCGGCGCCGCGAGGCTTGGGGAAGAGCCGGCTGCGCAGCCGGTCGCCGTCATCGTCGCCTTGCCATTCGCGGTCCCACAGCGTCAGCGGCAGGCCGCTGGCCTCCAGCACCCGCAGCAGCCGTTCGCGCTTGCGCACATGCCGGGGCTGGTCGCCCGCGAGAGGCATGACGACCACCGAGCGCACATTGCCGTGCTCGTCGCACAGGGCGAAGTCGGCGGTCAGCAGGCCGGTGCGCGACAGCCATTCGCGGTAGGACTGGTTCAGCGGCACGCGTACGAGCTTGTGCAGGGGCACATGCGCGAGCAGGAAGCCCTTGGGGTGCTCCAGCGCCAGGGCCCGGGCGATGCATTTGTGGGCGTGGCGCTCCGCGCTGGCCAGCACCCGCGTGGGTGTGGGCGGCCAGCGCATCACGGTGTCCGAGGGGTCGGCGCGGCGGGCGTCGTCCTGGCCGGTCAGGCGGCTCAGCCAGGAGCCGACGGCGTGAGGAAGGCGGAGATTGAGCATCCGCCGCACGCTAGCGGTCGCGGCTGCGCTTGACCATGCCCGGCCGTCCCCTGACCTTGGGACCAAGTGTGAGCACTTGTGTCCCCGCGGCGCTATCCGGCGTGAGCTGCTCGAACTCGGCCTGGATCCAGGCCTCGAAGACCTTCACAGCCGGTGCGCTGCTGCGTGCCGCGCCGCGCAGCAGACGGTAGCCATAGGCCGAGGGCAAGGGCGCGCAGTCGGCCCGCACGAGGCGCCCGTGCGCCAGGTCCTCGGCCGCGAGCGCGAACGGCACGAGGCCGACGCCCAGGCCTGCAACTGCGGCCTGCACCAGCAGCCCACCATGGCTGCAGGCGCGTGAAAAGTCCAGATGGCGGCGTGAAGCGAGCCCCTCGCGCGCCAGCAACCGCTGCCAGGTGTCCAGCCCGCCTTCTTCGTGCAGCAGCGGCTGGCGAAGCAGCTCGGCCAGTGGCACCGGCTTGGCCACGAGGGTCGGGCTGTAGGCGACGACCCATTGCTCGGCATACAGCGGCGGCCCGTCCATCGTGGCCAGCGACTGGTAGCGCAGCGCGAGGTCGCAGCCGCCGCCGTCCAGGTCAGCGAGCTGGTCGCTGGCCTCCACCCGCACGTCGGCCGCCGGATGCGCGGCCGTGAAGCGGTGCAGCCGCGGCACGAGGAACTTCATCGTCAGCGAATGCGTGCTAGACACGCGCACGCGCTGCGGGTCCTGTGTCTCGCGCAGCGCCAGCACCTGGCCGCGCAGTTCGGCCAGCATGCGCGTGACGGTTGCCGCAAGCGCCTGGCCGGGCGGCGTGATGGCGACGTGGCGCGGGTGGCGGACGAACAAGGCCAGACCGAGGGACTGCTCCAGCAGCTTGATCTGCTGGCTCAAGGCGGCCGGCGTCTTGTGCAACTCGGCCGCCGCCGCGCGGAAGCCGCCGAGGCGGGCTGCGGCCTCGAAGTCCAGCAGGCCGGACAGGCTGGCAAGCGGCTTGGGCATGGTGAAGGCTAGGTTTGGCTGATCCTCAGGGCAGGCAATTCTCGCTTTTCACCGGGTCGGCCTGAGGAAAGACTGCGTGCCAGGCATTCCAAGGAGCAGTCATGGGTCAAGAAATCCTGGTCATCGGCGGCACGCGCTATTTCGGCATCCATCTCGTCGAGGCGCTGCTTGCCGCCGGCGAGCGCGTGACCATCGCGACGCGCGGGCGCATGCCCGACCCCTTCGGCACGCGGGTGCGCCGCATCACGGTGGACCGCGGTGACGCGACGGCCATGCAGGCCGCCTTCGGCGATGCGCGCTTCGACCTGGTCTACGACCAGATGTGCTACGGCCCCGACGAGGCGGCGCTGGCCGTGCGGCTGTTCGCCGGACGGGTGGGGCGTTATCTGATGACGTCGACCATCGAGGTCTACGACGCGCTGCACGGCCGGCTGCAACGCCCGTACCGCGAGGACGATCTCGATCTGGCGCAGGCCGTGGAGCACCCGCCCACGGCCTATGGCGATGGCAAGCGCGGCGCCGAAGCCGCGCTGCTGGCCGCGCCCGGTCTGTCGGTCGCGACGTTGCGGCTGGCCCATGTGCTCGGCGGGCCGGAAGACTTCACCGGCCGGCTGCGTGGCCATGTCGAGGCCGTGCTGCGCGGCGAGACCCTGCGGCATGCGGCCGTGCCCGGCGGCACCTCCTTCATCGATGCGGCCGGCGTCGTCGAACTGCTGGTCTGGGCCGGCCGCCAGGACTTTCTCGGCCCGCTCAATGTCGCCAGCGATGGCACGTTGACGGCGCCTGGGCTGCGCGCGCGCATCGCGGCACGGCTGGGCAAGGAGGCGCTGCTGGCTCCGGGCGACGCGGCGGGCGATTTCAACTACGCCGCGCCGCACTCGATGGACACCCGCCGCGCCGTGGCACGGGGCTGGCGCTTCGGCGCCGTCGACGACTGGCTGGACGCGCTCATCGACGCCCATGTCGCTCCGTTGGCCGGCGGGACGGTCAGCGCATGAACGGCATCCAGCATCTCAGCGCCTTCCTGCTGGCCGCGCTGCTCGTCATCGTCGTGCCGGGGCCGGCGACGCTGTATGTGCTGGGCCAGGCGCGCGCCGCGGCGCCGCGCGCGATGCTGGCCGTGGCGGGCCTCGTCGTGGGTGATCTGCTGCTGATCACTGCGGCCGGGCTGGGTCTGGGCACGCTGCTGCGCCAGTGGCCGGCGGCTTTGCTGGCATTGCGGATCGTCGGTGCGGCCTACGTGGCCTGGCTCGGGTTGGCGATGTTGCGCAGCGCGCCGACCGGCGAGGCCGCCGCACCCATATCCGGTGCCACGTTCAGACCGGCCTTGCTGCTGACGCTGCTCAACCCCAAGCCCATCCTGTTCTTCGGCGCCTTCTTCCCGCTCTTCCTGACGGCAGACGGCGGCGACTGGCTTGCCGGCTTCCTGCGGCTGGGCCTGCTGTTCGAACTGATCAACGTCGGCTGGTTCGCGCTGCTGATCACGGCGGCGGTGCGGCTGCGGGCCCATGCACCGGCCGGGCCCTGGCTGAACCGCCTGGGCGGCGTGGGTCTGCTCGGCTGCGCAGCCCTGGTGCTGTTCGGCTAGGGCCTGTTAACACTACGGCAGTGGGCCGCGTTGTGACCAGAAAGCCCGCGAGCAAGGCGTGAAACGAAGCTTGGGTAGGCCCCAAGCGAGGCTTCGCAACGCCGCGCGCGGGCTTTCTGGCCACAACCCGAAGGGAAGGCCAGCCGCCAGGGGCCACTCAGCGTTGCATCGCTTGCCCGCATATCAATGCGGGCGGCGCGCTGCGCCTTGATTGGCCCCTGGCGGCTGGCCTTCGCGGCTCGCTGCCGTAGTGTTAACAGGCTTGCGGCTGGCCTTGCTCTTGCCGTCCATCAACAGTGCCGGGTGCGAACGCTCCTTGGCGCTCATCGAGCGCAGGATGCCTTCCATGCGCTTCATGTCGCGCTCGGCGCGGTCCATGTCGGCCTGGCCGGGCTGCTTGTTGCCCATCATGTTCTGCGGCAGCTTGTCCATCAGGCCGCCCAGGCCGCCCATCTTCTTCATCTGCGCGATCTGCTGCAGGAAGTCGTTCAGGTCGAAGCCGCTGCCGCTCTTGAGCTTCTCGGCCATGGCCTGCGCCGAAGCCAGATCCACGCTCTGCGTGACCTGCTCCACCAGCGCCACGATGTCGCCCATGCCCAGCACGCGGCCGGCATGGCGGTCGGCGTCGAACACCTCCAGACCGTCGATCTTTTCCGAGACACCGGCGAACTTGATCGGCGCACCGGTGATCTGGCGCACCGACAGTGCCGCGCCACCGCGCGAGTCGCCGTCCAGCTTGGTCAGCACGACACCGGTCAGCGGCAGCGCGTCCTTGAAAGCCTTGGCGGTGTTGACCGCATCCTGGCCCTGCATCGCGTCGACGACGAACAGCGTCTCGACCGGGTTCAGCACCGCGTGCAGGTCCTTGATCTCGGCCATCAAGGCTTCGTCGATGGCCAGGCGGCCGGCCGTGTCGACCAGCAACACGTCGATGTAATGGCGCTTGGCGTAGTCCAGCGCGGCGAGTGCGATGTCGCGCGGCTTCTGGTCGGGTGTGGACTCGAACCACTCGGCGCCAGCCTGCTTGGTCACCGTCTTCAGCTGCTCGATGGCGGCGGGGCGGTAGACGTCGGCGCTGACCGTCAGCACCTTCTTCTTGCGCTTCTCGATCAAGTGCTTGGCCAGCTTGGCCGTCGTCGTCGTCTTGCCGGCGCCCTGCAGGCCGGCCATCAGGATGACGGCGGGGGGCTGGGCGGCCAGGTTGATGTCGGCCACGCCCTCGCCCATGGTCGCGGCGAGTTCCTTGTGCACGACCGAGACCAGCACCTGGCCCGGGTTCAGCGAGCCGACCACCTCCTGGCCCAGCGCCTTCTCCTTCACGCGGGCGATGAAGTCGCGCACGACGGGCAGGGCCACGTCGGCCTCGAGCAGGGCCATGCGCACCTCGCGCAGCATGTCCTGCACATTGCTCTCGGTGATGCGGGCCTGGCCGCGCATCGTCTTGACGAGGCGACTCAGGCGGTCGGTGAGGTTGGAAGCCATCGTTGGGGAGGGTTGAACCGGCAGAACGCGCGGAACCCAAAAGTACACTGCAGCCATGAGTTTATCGCCCGCACCTTTCGGAGACGCCGCTGCCGGCGCCCAAGGCCTCGGGCCGGAGCTGGCGCTGGCCGTGGCCAGCGGATTGGCGTTGCTGGGTTATGTCTGGGTCGGCCTGCTGCGCGCGGGCACGACCGGCGGCGCCGAGGGTGACGCTGTCGTGGGTCGCCCGCTGCGTTCCGTGCCGCCGATGGCCCTGGCCTGGACGGCCCAGTTCGTGGCCCTTTTCATCGACATCAGCGGCTACGGCCTGGCCACGCCGGGCGCACGCTTCGGCTTCGCACCGGCGCTGTCGATGACGACGTGGCTGGTGCTGACCGTTTATCTGATCGAAAGCCGCTTCCTGCCCTTGCACAGCGTGCGCCGCGTGCTGGCCTGGCTGGCGGCGGCGGCGGTGCTGCTGGCCTGGAGCTTTCCCGGTGAGAGCCGCCCCACGGCCGTCTCGCCCTGGGCGCCGCTGCACTGGGTGCTGGGCCTGGCGTCCTACGGTTTGTTCGGCGTGGCCGTGCTGCATGCGGCGCTGCTGAACCGCGCCGAATCGCAGCTGCGCCGCAAGCAGTCCACGCCGGGTGGCCTGCCGCTGCTGCAGCTGGAACGGCTGACCTTTCAGTTCGTCGCGGCCGGCGTGGCCGTGCTGTCGCTGGCCATCGCTTTGGGCTGGTGGTTCACGCCGCACTGGCACTGGGACCACAAGAACCTGCTCGCCGTGCTCGGCTGGCTGGTGCTGACCGGTCTGCTCGTCGGCCGGCGCATCTATGGCTGGCGCGGTCGGCGCGCGACGCGCTGGTTGTATGCCGGCGCGGCGCTGTTGCTGCTGTCCTACGCCGGCTCGCGCTTCGTGCTCGAGGTCATCCTGCAGCGCGCAGCGAATGGAGGCGCGGCATGATGAAGTTGTTGCTGTTGCTGGCCGTGCTGGCCGGCTTCTTCTACGTGATGGGCGCCAAGCGCTCGCGGCCGCGCGACCCGGAGCAGCGCACGCCACCGCCGCCCGCGCCGCCGCAGGCCATGCTGTGTTGCGAGGAATGCGGCATGCACCTGCCGGCCAACGAGGCGCTGCCCGGCAAGGGCGGCGTGTTCTGCAGCGCCGCGCATCGGGCCAGCTTCGAGGCCCGGCAGGGCTCTGCTTGAGCGTGAGCAGCGAAGGCGGCTGGTTCGTCGAATCACCGCCGGTCGAGCCGGCCGAGGCCAGCGTCGCCTTCGAACGCCTGTTCCGCGCCTTCCTGGCGGCGCGAGCGGCGCTCGGCCTCGCGCTGGTCACCGCGCAATTGACAGCCGCCCTGCTGGCCACGCCGCTGGCGCGCTCGACGATGGTGCTGAGCCTGTCCTACGCCGCCGGCGCCGTCGCGCTGTGGCTGTGGCCGCAGCTGCGCGACGGCGCGTCGGCGCGCGGCATGGCGCGGATCAGCAGCCTGCAGTGGTGGAGCGTCATCGGTGCCGACCTGGTGCTGTTCGGCGCGCTGCATGCGCTGGACAGCAGCGGCGTGAACTACGGCGCGCTGTTCGTCATGCCAGTGCTGACGGCGGCGGTGCTGAGCCCGCGCCTGCTGGCGCTGGCGACGGCGGCCATCGCGACACTGGGTCTGCTGGGCGCCGCGGGCTGGACCGTGCTGCGCGGCGGTGACGTGGGCTTGAAGATGACCCAGGCCGGCCTGGTCGGCGGCGGCCTGTTCGCGGTCAGCCTGCTGGCCAGCGAGCTGAGCACCCGGCTGGCGCGCGAGGAAAAGGCGGCACGCGGCAGCCTCGCGCTGGCCCGCCAGCAGGAGCTGCTGAACCGCCTCGTCATCGATGAGATGCAGGAGGGCGTGCTCGTCGTCGACCGGCGCGGCCGCGTGCGGGCGATGAACCCGGCCTCGCGCGGCCTGCTCGGTGCGGCCAGCGGCGAGCTGAGCTGGCAGCTGCGCGGCCGGCCGGACTGGCAGCCTCTCGTGCAGGCGCTGGAGCAGGCCTACGCCGGCGCCGCCGGCGCCGAGGTCGACGTGATGCTGCCGTTGAGCAGCGGTGTCAGCCGCAGCCTGCGCCTGCGCCTGCGCTTCACACGCCAGCGCGAAGGCAGCGAGGAGCTTTGCGTGCTCTTCGTCGAAGACAACCGCGCGCTGCTGGCCCGCACGCGCCAGGAGAAGCTCGCGGCGATGGGCCGTGTTTCGGCCGGCATCGCCCATGAGATTCGCAATCCGCTGGCGGCCATCGCCCAGGCCAATGCGTTGATCGCCGAGGATGTGGTTGGCATGCGGGCCGAGCAGCTGACCAAGATGGTTGCCTCCAACGTGCAACGCCTGAAGCGCCTCGTCGACGACGTGACCGAGGTGGCGCCGGGCGTGCAGCCGGAAAGCCTGGCGCTGGACATCAGCGCGCTGGTGCGTGAGACCTGCGAGGACTGGGCCCAGGTCAATGGCGTCGCACCGGGTGCGCAGAGCCGCTTCCAATTGCAGATCGCCGCGCCGGGGCTGACGGGGATGTTCGACGCCGAGCACCTGCGCCGCGTGCTCGTCAACCTGCTGGACAACGCGCTGCGTCATGCCGACGAAGGCGTGGGCACCATCCGCGTCGCGCTGGCCGCGAGCGGCGACGCGCTGGACCTCGTCGTGCGCAGCGCCGGCCCGCCGGTGCCGCCCGAGATCGAGCGTCATCTCTTCGAGCCCTTTTTCTCGACGCGCAGCCGCGGCTCGGGGCTGGGCCTCTATATTTGCCGGGAACTGTGCGAGCGCCACGGCGCACGCATCGACTACCGACGCGCCGCCGATGCGGAAGCCAACGAGTTTTGCGTGCGGCTGCGCACGCCCCAGCCCTGAATTGCCGATGAGCACTGCCCCGCCCACGCGCCTGCTGGTCGTCGACGACGAGCCCGATCTGCGCACGCTCTACGAGCTCACGCTTCTGCGCGAAGGTTATGAGATCGACAGCGCCGGCTCGGTCGCCGAGGCGTTGGCGCATCTGCAGGCCAATCAATACAGCGCCGTCATCACCGACATGAAGCTGCCCGACGGCTCGGGCCTGGCGCTGCTGCGCTGGCTGGAGCAGGCCGGCCGGCCGGAGAAGGCGCTCGTCATCACGGCCTTCGGCTCGGCCGAGAACGCCGTGGAGGCGCTGAAGGCCGGCGCCTACGACTACCTGACCAAGCCGGTGGACCTGCGCCAGTTCCGCCTCGTCGTCGGCTCGGCCGTCGGGCGTGTGGCGGCGGAGCCGGCGCCCAAAACGGTGGCCGAAGACACCGTGGCGGCCGCCACGGCGCTGCGCCTGGTGGGCGAGTCGCCGGCCATCCGCGCGGTGCGCTCACTGATCGACAAGGTCGCGCGCAGCATGGCGCCGGTGCTGGTGCAGGGCGAGTCCGGCACCGGCAAGGAGCTGGTCGCGCGCGCCATCCACGACCACGGCGTGCGACCCGAGGGCCGCTTCGTGGCGGTCAACTGCGGCGCCATCCCCGAGAACCTGCTGGAGGCCGAGTTCTTCGGCTATCGCAAGGGCGCTTTCACCGGCGCCAACGAGGACCGCGAGGGCTTCTTCCAGGCGGCTGACGGTGGCACGCTCTTCCTCGACGAGATCGGCGACCTGCCGCTGGCCATGCAGAGCAAGCTGCTGCGGGTCATCCAGGAGCGCTCGGTGCGGCCGGTCGGCGCCACGGCCGAGACGCCGATCAACGTGCGCATCCTCAGCGCCACGCACAAGGACCTCGGCGCGGAGGTGGCGGGCGGGCGCTTCCGCCAGGACTTGTTCTACCGCCTCAACGTCATCCAGATCCGCGTGCCGCCACTGCGCGAGCGGCTGGAGGACCTGGGCCTGATCAGCAACCGAGTCCTGGCTCGCATCGCGCAGGACGCCGGCGTGTCGCCGACGCCGCGGCTGACGGCCGGTGCGCTGCAGACGCTGTCGCGCTACGCCTTCCCCGGCAACGTGCGCGAGCTGGAGAACCTGCTGCACCGCGCGCTGGCCCTGGCCGGCGGCGAGTGGATAGACGCCGACGACCTCGGCCTGCCCGACGCGCTGCTGGACGAAGGGCGCAGCGAGTCCCAGTTCGCCGCGCTGGTGACGCCGGTGGATGTGGCGCCGGTGGCCGAAGGGCTGTCGCTGCCCGAGCAATTGCCCAGCGATCTGGCGCGTTATCTCGATGAGGTCGAGCGCGCCATCCTGCTGCGCGCTCTGGAG
This sequence comes from Burkholderiales bacterium, assembly GCA_019509985.1. GTDB lineage: Bacteria > Pseudomonadota > Gammaproteobacteria > Burkholderiales > Burkholderiaceae_C > Pelomonas. Next base: position 47,711 of record JAEKLF010000068.1, read on the forward strand.
CTGCATCGCTTCAATCGCACGGCCGCGGCGGCCAGCCTTGGACTGTCGCTGCGCCAGATCCGCTACCGCATGGCGCGGCTGGCGATCTCGGCCGGTGACAGTTGAACGAAAAGCCTGCTCGGGATTTGCCCTGCTTGAATCCTGCGCGGGTATCGCTGCGCGGTACTCAGACTCATCACAAACCCAGCAACGGCGCGGCCTCGCGGCGAGTTTCGCCCCGCCGACCCAGTGCCGATGCGGGCCGCCGCGCGACGCCCCTGTATTGATCGGGCCAACCGCGCGAACCGGCCATTTGGCGGGTGGAGTCGGGCCGGGGGTTTCACACTAGCCGTAGTGCTTGAGAGGTCGGGGTGCCACATATATAGTGTTCTCTCGTGCTATCCTGCTGTCCCAGTCGATCCCCCATGACCATCTCCCTGGACGCGCTGTTTGACGTGGCTTGCCGCCAGATGCGCCACACCAGGCGACACGCCGGGGCAACGCGCCGCGATGCCGGCCGGGTCATGGACCGGCAGGGACGAAACACCTCTTTTGAAGCCCCCCACGATGCGCTGGCCCGACCCCGGGTTGCCGCCGCGCATTGGCCCGCAGTTTTTGGATAAAGGATTCCCCATGCAGCAAACCGTCTCCGGCCTGGCCCACGCCCCCGCCGCTCCGGTCGCGTTTGAATCCGACGCGCCCGCCGCCGCCACGAATCAGCCGACGCCGTCGACCTACCAGTCCTACCAGATCATTCGCCGCAACGGCGCCGTGGTCTCGTTCGAGCCGAGCAAGATCGCCGTCGCGCTGATGAAGGCCTTCCTGGCCGTGCATGGCACCAGCGGCGCGGCCTCGGCCAGCGTGCGCGAGACGGTCGAGCAGCTGACCCAGAACGTCGTGCGCGCGCTGCTGCGTTCGCGTCCCAGCGGCGGCACCTTCCACATCGAAGACGTGCAGGACCAGGTCGAGCTGGGCCTGATGCGCAGCAGCAACCACGAGGTCGCCCGCGCCTACGTGCTGTATCGCGAGCGCCGTGCGCAGGAACGCGCCGCGCAGGGCGAAGCCACGCGTGCGGCCGAGCCGGTGCTGATGGTGCTGGACCGTGGGGAGCGCCGCCCGCTGGATTTGGGGCAGCTGAAGTCGCTGATCACCTCGGCCTGCGAGAACCTGGGCGCCGACGTCAAGCCCGACCCCGTGCTGGCCGAGACGCAGCGCAACCTCTACGACGGCGTCGCCATCGACGAGGTCTACAAGGCCGCCATCCTGGCCGCCCGCACGCTGATCGAGAAGGACCCCGGCTACAGCCGCGCCACCGCGCGCCTGCTGCTGCACACGATCCGCCGCGAAATCATCGGTGGCGAAGTGACGCAGGCCGAGATGGCAGCTCGCTACGCCGAGTACTTCCCCGGCTACATCAAGCGTGGCATCAAAGCCGAGTTGCTGGACGAAAAGCTGGGCCAGTACGACCTGGCCAAGCTGGGCGCCGCGCTGAAGGCCGAACGCGACCTGCAGTTCGACTACCTGGGCCTGCAGACGCTGTACGACCGCTACTTCCTGCACATCGAGGATGAGCGCATCGAGATGCCGCAGGCCTTCTTCATGCGCGTGGCCATGGGGCTGGCACTGGGCGAGATCGACCGCGAGGCGCGCGCCATCGAGTTCTACGAAGTGCTGTCCAGCTTCGACTTCATGTCCAGCACGCCGACGCTGTTCAATGCCGGCACGCGACGCTCGCAGCTATCGAGCTGCTACCTGACCACCGTCAGCGACGACCTCGACGGCATCTACGAGGCGCTGAAGGAGAACGCGCTGCTGAGCAAGTTCGCCGGCGGCCTGGGCAATGACTGGACGCCGGTGCGCGCACTCGGCTCGCACATCAAGGGCACCAACGGCAAGTCGCAAGGCGTCGTGCCCTTCCTGAAGGTCGTCAATGACACGGCCGTGGCGGTGAACCAGGGCGGCAAGCGCAAGGGCGCCGTCTGCGCGTACCTGGAGACGTGGCACCTGGACATCGAAGAATTCCTGGACCTGCGCAAGAACACCGGCGACGACCGTCGGCGCACGCACGACATGAACACGGCGAACTGGATTCCCGACCTGTTCATGCGCCGCGTCATCGAAGGCGGCGACTGGACGCTGTTCAGCCCCAGCACCTGCCCGGACCTGCACGACTTGTTCGGCAAGGCCTTCGAAGTGGCCTACACCGGCTATGAGGCCAAGGCCGACCGTGGCGAGATCAAGCTCTTCAAGCGCATGCCCGCCAAGGACCTGTGGCGCAAGATGCTGTCGATGCTGTTCGAGACGGGCCACCCCTGGATCACGTTCAAGGACGCCTGCAACGTGCGCTCGCCGCAGCAGCATGTCGGCGTCGTGCACTCCAGCAACCTGTGCACCGAGATCACGCTGAACACCAACGACAGCGAGATTGCCGTCTGCAACCTTGGCTCGGTCAACCTGGCCCAGCACATCAAGGATGGCGCCATCGACCAGGTCAAGCTGAAGAAGACGACGCGCACGGCGATGCGCATGCTCGACAACGTCATCGACATCAACTACTACGCCGTCAAGAAGGCGCGCGACTCCAACCTGCGCCACCGTCCTGTCGGCTTGGGCATCATGGGCTTCCAGGACGCGCTGTACCAGCTGCGCACGCCGTATGCCTCGAAAGCCGCCGTCGACTTCGCCGACCGTTCGATGGAAGCCGTCTGCTATCACGCCTATTGGGCGTCGACCGAACTGGCCGAAGAGCGCGGCTGCTACAGCAGCTACAAGGGCTCGCTGTGGGACCGCGGCATCCTGCCGATCGACTCGCTCGATCTGCTGGCCGACGCCCGCGGCGGCTATGTCGACGTGGACCGCTCGACCTCGATGGACTGGGACGCGCTGCGTGCCCGCATCGCCACCTTCGGCATGCGCAACAGCAACTGCGTCGCCATCGCGCCGACCGCGACCATCTCCAACATCATCGGCGTGGACGCGTCCATCGAGCCCTGCTTTGGCAACCTCTCGGTCAAGTCCAACCTGTCGGGCGAGTTCACGGTCATCAATGAATCGCTCGTCCGCGACCTGAAGGCGCTGGGCCTGTGGGACGACGTGATGGTCATGGACCTCAAGCACTTCGACGGCTCGCTGCGCCGCATCGACCGCGTGCCGGAAGAGATCAAGGCGCTGTACGCCACGGCCTTCGAGGTCGACACCGTGTGGCTGATCGAAGCCGGCGCACGCCGCCAGAAGTGGATCGACCAGGCGCAGAGCCTGAACATCTACATGGCCGGCGCGTCGGGCAAGAAGCTGGACGAGACCTACAAGCTGGCGTGGCAACGCGGCCTGAAGACGACCTACTACCTGCGCACGACCAGCGCGACGCAGGCCGAGAAGAGCACGGTCACGCGCTCCGGCCAGCTCAACGCGGTATCGAACAGCACCGCGGCGATGGCCGCTGCACCGGCCGCGCCGGTCGCCGTGGTCGAGCCCGAGCTGCCTGCCACCGACATGAAGTTCTGCTCGATCGACAACCCCGATTGCGAGGCCTGCCAATAAATTGGAGCGAGGTCTCCACTTGTATAGACAAGTAGAGACCTCGTTTTTCGATGCCCTCGCGCAACAAAGATTGCGTGATTGATGCAAATAGCAGTTGCTAGTCCTTGTTGATTTGCACAAGCACTGCCGATAATTCGAAGTGATAGGAAAGACACCATGCTGGATTGGGACGAAGACCTGAAGTCCACTGATACCCACACCGCGAAACCCTCCCCAACTGTTCGACGAAGCCACGACGTCCGCACGCCGCGGAGATGTCGAGCCCACGACTGCCCGTCGTGTGCGGGCAGCCGACAAGCGCATCATCAACGGCCAGACCGACGTCAACCAGCTGGTGCCGTTCAAGTACAAATGGGCCTGGGAGAAGTACCTCGCCACCTGCGCCAACCACTGGATGCCGCAGGAAGTGAACATGAGCCGCGACATCGCGCTCTGGAAGGACCCCAACGGCCTGACCGAAGACGAGCGCCGCATCATCAAGCGCAACCTCGGCTTCTTCGTCACCGCCGACTCGCTGGCCGCCAACAACATCGTGCTGGGCACCTACCGCCACATCACGGCGCCCGAGGCTCGCCAGTTCCTGCTGCGCCAGGCCTTCGAGGAAGCGATCCACACGCACGCCTACCAGTACATCGTCGAAAGCCTGGGCCTGGACGAGAGCGAGATCTTCAACGCCTACAACGAAGTCCAGTCCATCCGCGACAAGGACCAGTTCCTGATTCCCTTCATCGAGGCGATCATGAAGCCGGAGTTCGTCACCGGCACGCCCGAGGCGGACCAGACGTTGCTGAAGTCGCTGATCGTCTTCGCCTGTCTGATGGAAGGCCTGTTCTTCTACGTCGGCTTCACGCAGATCCTGGCGATGGGCCGCCAGAACAAGATGACCGGCGCGGCGGAGCAGTACCAGTACATCCTGCGCGACGAGTCCATGCACTGCAACTTCGGCATCGACCTGATCAACCAGATCAAGCTTGAGAATCCGCATCTGTGGACGGCCGAGTTCAAGGCTGAAATCAAGGCGCTGTTCCTGAAGGCCGTCGAGCTGGAATACCGCTATGCCGAGGACACCATGCCGCGCGGCGTGCTGGGCCTCAATGCATCGATGTTCAAGGGTTATCTGCGCTTCATCGCGAATCGTCGTGCGGTGCAGATCGGCCTCGAAGCCCTGTTCCCGAACGAAGAAAACCCCTTCCCGTGGATGAGCGAGATGATCGACTTGAAGAAGGAACGCAACTTCTTCGAGACCCGTGTCATCGAGTACCAGTCGGGCGGGGCACTGAGCTGGGATTGAACCCCAGCCGTCACAAGATCAAGACCTGGCCAATGCAGTCACCGAGCGAAACCCGCATCAACACGCTAGACGTGGCGGGGCTGCATGGCGATCCCATTCACCGTACCGAGGCGTTCCTCCTGAGCGACTCTCGGACGGTGAATAACCGTATCCGCACGGACCGGTCCGTGCGGGACGGTGACTTTTCCACTTGATCAAGGAGAAAACCATGGCAACTGCGAAGAAAGCTCCGGCCAAGAAGGCCGCAACCCCGGTGAAGGCCGCCGCCAAGAAGGCAGCGCCGGCCAAGAAGGCCGCTCCGGCCAAGAAGGCGGCGCCCGCCAAGAAGGCCGCTCCGGCCAAGAAGGCAGCGCCCGCCAAGAAGGCCGCTCCGGCCAAGAAGGCAGCGCCGGCCAAGAAGGCAGCGCCGGCCAAGAAGGCCGCTCCGGCCAAGAAGGCTGCACCCGCCAAGAAGGCCGCTCCGGCCAAGAAGGCAGCGCCCGCCAAGAAGGCCGCTCCGGCCAAGAAGGCCGCTCCGGCCAAGAAGGCAGCGCCGGCCAAGAAGGCCGCTCCGGCCAAGAAGGCTGCTGCCAAGCCGGCTGCGAAGAAGGCTGCTGCGCCCAAGAAGGCTGCTGCTGCCAAGCCCGCCGCCAAGCCTGCTGCGAAGCCCGCTGCCAAGAAGGCTGCTGCTCCGAAGAAGGCTGCCGCCAAGCCTGCCGCTGCGGCCAAGCCCGCCGCTGCTGCTGCCCCGGCTGCCAAGACCGCGCTGAGCCCGCAAGCCGCCTGGCCCTTCCCCACCGGCAACAAGCCCTAAGCGTCTGTCTGGACGGGCGGCTCAGCCGCCTGTTCCTTCACTCGCGAAACCCGGCCCGCTCTGCGGCGCCGGGTTTTTTCTTTTCTGCGCTTTGGGGGGGGCGCGACCAGATCCGTGCGCCGCGGATCTGTGGGCCGAGCGCCTGGTCGCCCCAAGCCGCCCGCAGGCGATGTGCTTGCGGCTCGATGCCGCGAGCATCGCCGTTCCCTACGGGGGCCGACTGGGCGCGCCTGCGTTCGGCGAGGCGAGACCGGGCGACGGGCTCACAGTCCTACGGATAGAAGATATTGACGCTGTAGCCGCTGACGCGCTGGCCGCCGGTGCTGAAACTCAGCGACAGCGCCTGCTCCGAGTCAGCATTGACCTGCTTGAGCACGGGACTCAGCGCGTCGGGCCCGAGCACCCGTCGCGCGAACAGTGCGCCGCTGGCGTCTGTCAGGCTGAGCTCGATCCACGGCGCCGCGATATCGACACCCGTCTTGTTGCGTAGCGACAGGTTGAGCTTGTAGCTGCTGCCCATGGGGTTCAACGACGTCGATTCGATGCTGAGCGCATCGATGCGCCGCCAGGGCTTCACCTCGCAGCCGAAGCTGCCACACAAGGCCTGCAGCGACTCGCGCATCGGCGGGTGCAGGGCGGCGATCGCGTCGCGGAAATGCAGCGTGATCTGCAGCGCCAGCAGCACGGCCAGCAGCGCCGACACCAAGCCGAGTGCGACGCGTACGCCGGGGCGACTCCAGCGCGCGCTGCTCTCGGCGCGGCGCATGAACTCCGGCATGGCGATGGCGGCCGGCGCAGCCGCCGGTTCAGCCGTCATCGGCGGGGGTGGCTCGGGTGCGGCGATGGGCGGTGGCGGCGGCGTGCTGCGCTCGACGTCGACCCAACGCGGCTCGTGCCGGTTCGGTTCGGACGGCCAGCCGGTTGGCAGCGCATCGATGCGTGGCTCGGGGTCCGGCGGTGGCATCCACGCCGGCGGCTCGAAGACCTGCACGGGTGGCGGCGGCGGAGGAGGAGGTGGCGGAGGCGGGGGAGGAGGAGGCGGGGGCTCCACCACGGCGGCCGGCGTGAACTGCGCGGGCCAGGGCGGCGGTGTGTCGCGCTCGATGTCGAACAGCAGCTCGCGTGCGTCGAAGATTTCGGCGCAACGGCCGCAGCGCACCCAGCCGTCGGAAACGCGCAACTGGTCCTCGACGATCCGGAAGATCGTGCCGCAGGCGGTGCAGCGCGTCGCGAGGCTCATGCCTGCGCGGGGCGGTGGGCCGTCATCAGGATCCAGCCGTCCTCTTCATCGCTGACATCCAGGGCCAGCCAGGGCGCGTAGGCGGCCTTCAACTCGTCAGCCTGGCGGGACAGGATGCCGGCCAGGATCAGATCACCGCCGGGTGCGACATGGGCGCACAGCAGCGGCGCGAGCAGCTTCAGCGGCGAAGCCAGGATGTTGGCGATCACCAGTGGGTATTCGCCTTGTGCGAGCTCGGGCAGGCCGGGGTTCAGCGTGACGCTGTTTGCTGCCGCGTTGTCGCGCGATGACGTGACGGCAGCCGGGTCGATGTCCACGGCATCGATGTCGTGCGCGCCATGCAGCGCCGCGCCGATGGCGAGGATGCCGGAGCCGCAGCCGTAGTCCAGCACGCGCGGCCATGCTTGCGCGTGATTCGCAATCCAGCGCAGGCACATGCGCGTCGTCGGGTGCGTGCCGGTGCCAAACGCCAGGCCAGGGTCCAGGCGCATGACGCGCTTGGCCTGCGGCGGCGCCTCGTGCCAGCTGGGCACGATCCAGAACTCCGGCGTGATCTCGACCGGCGCGAACTGGCTTTGCGTGAGGCGCACCCAGTCCTGCTCGGGCACGGCCTGGACGGCCTGCACATGCACGTCGGCCGCCCAGTCCTGCGCCAGCAGCAGCGTCGCGGCCTCGGTGGCCTCGGCTTCGGTCGGGAATAGGGCCTTGACGACCGAGCGCTCCCAACCGGGCTTGGGTGCCGGCATGCCCGGCTCGCCGAACAAGGCCTGCTCGGCGTCGGTGTCGGCGTCGGCATCTTCGACGGACACCGCGAGCGCGTCGATCTCCATCAGCGCATCGCTGACGATCTCGACATCCGCCTCGCGGCAGACCAGCGCAAGTTCAAAGAGGTTGCTCATCGCTTGTGGGCAGCCATCCAGCCTTCCAGATAGTGGATGGAGGTGCCGCCTTCGATGAACTTGGCGTCCGCCATCAGCTCGCGGTGCAGCGGGATGTTGGTCTGGATGCCTTCGACCACCGTCTCGCTGAGCGCGATGCGCATGCGGGCCAGCGCCTGCTCGCGCGTGTCGCCGTGCACGATGATCTTGCCGATCATGGAGTCGTAGTTGGGCGGCACGAAGTAGTTCGTATAGGCATGCGAGTCCACGCGCACGCCGGGGCCGCCGGGGGCGTGCCACATCGTGATGCGACCGGGCGAGGGGATGAACTTGACCGGGTCTTCCGCGTTGATGCGGCACTCGATCGCGTGGCCCTTCAGCTCGATTTGGCGTTGCGTGAACGGCAGCTTTTCGCCGGCGGCGATCTTGATCTGCTGCTGCACGATGTCGATGCCGGTGACCATCTCGGTGACCGGGTGCTCGACCTGCACGCGCGTGTTCATCTCGATGAAGTAGAACTCGCCGTTCTCGTACAGGAACTCGAAGGTGCCGGCGCCGCGGTAGCCCATCTTCTTGCAGGCGGCGGCGCAGCGGTCGCCCACCTTCTCGATGTTGCGGCGGGGAATGCCCGGTGCCGGCGCCTCCTCGATGATCTTCTGGTGGCGGCGCTGCATGGAGCAGTCGCGCTCGCCCAGCCAGACGGCGTTCTTGAACGTGTCGGCCAGGATCTGGATTTCCACATGGCGCGGGTTCTCGAGGAACTTCTCCATGTAGACCTCGGGATTGCCGAAGGCTGCACCGGCCTCGGCACGCGTCGTCTGCACCGCGTGCACGAGCGCCGCTTCGGTGTGCACGACCCGCATGCCGCGCCCGCCGCCGCCGCCGGCCGCCTTGATGATGACCGGGTAGCCCACCGAGCGGGCGATCTTGATGATCTCCTTCGGGTCCTCGGGCAGGGCGCCCTCGGAGCCGGGCACGCAGGGCACGCCGGCGCGGATCATGGCCTGCTTGGCCGAGACCTTGTCGCCCATCAGGCGGATGGACTCGGGGCTGGGGCCGATGAAGGTGAAGCCGCTGCGCTCGACGCGCTCCGCGAAGTCGGCGTTCTCGGACAGGAAGCCGTAGCCGGGGTGGATGGCCTCGGCGTCGGTCACCTCGGCCGTCGCGATGATGGCCGGCATGCTGAGGTAGCTCTGTGCCGACGGCGCGGGGCCGATGCAGACGGCCTCGTCGGCCAGCTTCACGTACTTGGCGTCGCGGTCGGCCTCGGAATAGACGACGACGGACTTGATGCCGAGTTCTCGGCACGCTCGTTGGATCCGAAGAGCGATCTCGCCCCGGTTGGCGATCAGAACCTTCTTAAACATCGAGTGACCTCACTCGATGATGAACAAAGGCTGACCGAACTCGACCGGCTGGCCGTTCTCGACCAGGATCTTGGTGATCGTGCCGGTCTTGTCGGCCTCGATCTCGTTCATGATCTTCATGGCCTCGATGATGCAGATGGGCTCGCCTTCCTTGATCTGCTGGCCCACGTCGCCGAACGGCTTGGCGTTCGGGCCGGAGGCGCGATAGAAGGTGCCGACCATGGGCGACTTGACGACATGGCCGGGCTCGACAGGCGCCGCGGCGGGTACTGCAGCGGCCGGTGCGGCCACGGGGGCCGCGGCACTGAGGGCCGGCGCCGCCGGTGCGGGCGCGTAGACCGGCTGCGCCATCGCGGCAGCCGGGTCGGCCTTGACGATGCGGACCTTGCCGTCGGCCTCGGTGATTTCCAGTTCGGAGATGTTCGATTCCGAGACCAGGTCGATCAGGGTTTTGAGCTTGCGCAGGTCCATGAGGGCTCCAACGGTGTTGTTGTTGTGGGGGACGAAGAAAGCCGGGGCGCTCAGGCGCCGGCCTTCAGGGTTTCGAGGGCGTGGCGCAGCGCCAGGCGGTAGCCGCCGGCGCCCAGGCCGCAGATGACGCCCACCGCCAGGTCGCTGAAATAGCTGTGCTGCCGGAACGGCTCGCGGCGGTGGATGTTGGACAGATGAACTTCGATGAAGGGCAGGGCCACGGCCGCCAGCGCGTCGCGGATGGCGACGCTGGTGTGGGTGTAGGCGGCCGGGTTGATGAGGATGAAGCCGGTGCCATCGGTGCGCGCGGCCTGGATGCGGTCGACCAGCGCACCTTCGTGGTTGCTCTGGAAGCTGCTCAGTGCGGCGCCGGCTTCTTGCGCGATCGCGCTCAGTTCAGCATCGATGTGCGCGAGGGTCTGCGCGCCGTAGACCTCGGGCTCGCGGGTGCCGAGCAGGTTGAGGTTGGGGCCATGCAGGACGAGAACTTGCATCAAACGCGTGGTGATTGGCCAGCCGCCGAGGACTAGAGAGTCGCCACTAAATTGAGGAAGGGCGAACTTTACGCGTTTTGCCGCCGATTTCGAGTGGGGATAGGGGTTTTTCTGGGCTCGCTCAGGAAGAGGCCAGGGCGCGCAGTTCTTCAAGGCGGCTGACGCCCAATCGGCGCCAGCTGATCTCGCCGGTCTCGTCGAAGACGACCGAAAACGGCAGGCCGCCGGCCGCATTGCCGAGTTCGCGGGCCAGGCTCAG
>JAEKLF010000069.1 GCA_019509985.1 Burkholderiales bacterium
GCCCAGCGCGAGCGCGCGCTTGACGACTTCGCGCGGATGCACCGTCGTCGATGCGAGCGTGCCCTGGAACAGCGTCTCCATCGCGATCAGCTTCAACTGGGCATCGAGGAAGAGCACGGCGAAGACTTCGTGGCCCAGGTTGCCCAGATGCAGGCGCAGATAGGTTTTCACGGTATCGACGTCATTCATCGCCGACTTCTCGACGAGGCGCTGGTTCAGCGAGCGGCGCGCGATCTCCAGCACCGCGGCGATCTCGGCGCGCTTGGCGGGGCCCAGGCCCTTGACCTTGCCCAGGTCCTGCACGCTGGCCGCGAGCAGCCCGGCCCAGCCGCCGAAACGGTCCAGCAGGCTCTGCGCCAGTTGCAGCACCGGCGTGCCCTGGATGCCCGTGCGCAGCAGCAGCGCCAGCAATTCGGCGTCAGCCAGCGCCTGCGGGCCGCGGGCAAGCAGCTTCTCGCGCGGGCGAGCGTCGGGGGGCAGGTGGGTCAACGACATAAAATCTGTCGCCGGCCATCGAGGCACGCCTTATCGGCCTGCCCGAAGGCGCGCGCCAGCGTTTCGAACTGGCGCCCGGCGAGGCCTTCGGCGAACGCAACCCGGAACTGCTGCAGCGCGTGAAGCTGACGCTGCTGCGCCAGCTCGGCGATCCGGACGAGGTCTACTCGGTCGGCGACGTCGTGCAGTTCCCCGGCCCGGACGGGCAGGGCGGCTATGCCGGCGTCGTGCGCGAGGTCGCCGGCGAAGCGCTGCTGTTCGACTTCAACCATCCGCTCGCCGGTCAGCCGGTGAGCTTCGAAGTCCAGGTGATCGGGGTGCTGTGATGAACGACGTCATGCATCCCCAGGAGGTGCTGCTGGCCGAGCCGCGGGGCTTCTGCGCCGGCGTGGACCGGGCCATCGAAATCGTCGAGCGTGCCCTCGTCAAGTTCGGCGCGCCGATCTACGTGCGCCACGAGATCGTCCACAACACCTACGTCGTCAATGACCTGAAGTCGCGCGGCGCGATCTTCATCGAGGACCTGGCCGAAGTGCCGCCCGGCGCGACGCTGGTGTTCAGCGCCCACGGCGTCAGCCAGGAGGTGCGCCGCGAGGCCACAGCGCGCGGCTTCAGCGTCTTCGACGCGACCTGCCCGCTGGTCACCAAGGTCCATGTCGAGGTCGCCAAGCTGCACCGCGAGGGCTATGAGTTCATCATGATCGGCCACAAGGGCCATCCCGAGGTCGAGGGCACGATGGGCCAGCTGTCCGAGGGCATCTTCCTCGTCGAAGATGTGGAGGACGTGGCCAAGGTCACCGTCAAGGACCCGGCCAGGCTCGCCGTCGTCACGCAGACGACGCTGAGCGTGGACGACGCGGCCGAGATCCTGGCCGAGGTGAAGCGCGTGTTCCCGCAGGTGCGCGAGCCCAAGAAGCAGGACATCTGCTACGCCACGCAGAACCGCCAGGACGCCGTCAAGGTGCTGGCGCCGCAGGTCGACGTCGTCATCGTCGTCGGCAGCCCGACCAGCTCCAACAGCAACCGCCTGCGCGAGCTGGCCGAGCGCCTGGGCACGCCGGGCTACATGGTCGATTCGGCGGAAGACCTCAAGCCCGAATGGCTGGACGGCCGTGCGCGTGTCGGCCTGACGGCCGGTGCCTCGGCGCCCGATGTGCTGGTGCAGGCCGTCATCGACCGGCTGCGCGCGCTGGGCGCGACCTCAGTGCGCAGTCTGGCCGGCGTTGAGGAGCATGTGCGCTTCCCGCTGCCGCTGGGCCTGGGCGACAAGTCCATGGCCGAGGTGAGCTCCTCGCGATCTTGATGCCGGTGCCTCCAGCTCCCGGCGGCGCCTGAGATCGGCGCCGCTTTCACATTCGATTCCTGAAGGTTGATCCCATGCTCGACATCACCCAACTGCGCAAGGACCTCGACGCCGTCGTCGAGCGCCTGAACGCGCGCAAGAACCCCCAGCCCTTCCTGGACGTCGCCCGCTTCAGCGAGCTGGAAGGCGAACGCCGCTCGGTGCAGGTCCGCACCGAAGAACTGCAGGCCCGGCGCAACGCGCTGTCCAAGCAGATCGGCATGGCCAAGGGCAAGGGCGAAGACGCCTCGGCGCTGATGGCCGAGGTTGGCGGCATTGCCGACGAGTTGAAGGCCGGTGCCGAGCGCCTTGAGGCCATCCAGGTCGAACTGAACCAGATGCTGATGGGTGTGCCCAACCTGCCCGACGCCAGCGTGCCGGCCGGTGCCGACGAGACGGGCAACGTGGAAGTGCGCCGCTGGGGCGAGCCACGAACCTTTGACTTCGACATCAAGGATCACGTGGACCTGGGCGCTCCGCTGGGCCTGGACTTCGAGATGGGTGCCAAGCTGTCAGGCTCGCGTTTCGCCTTCCTGAAAGGCCCGGCCGCACGCCTGCACCGCGCACTCGCACAGTTCATGCTCGACGTGCAGACGACGGAGCACGGCTACACCGAGTGCTACACGCCCTACATCGTCAACCGCGAGATCCTCGAAGGCACGGGCCAGCTCCCCAAGTTCAAGGAAGACATGTTCTGGGTGCTGCGCGGCGGCGACGAGGAGCAGGTCGAGCAGTACCTGATCTCCACCTCGGAGATCTCGCTGACCAACACCGTGCGCGAGAGCGTGCTCAAGCCCGAGGACCTGCCGGTCAAGCTGACGGCCCACAGCCCCTGCTTCCGCTCGGAAGCAGGCTCCGCCGGCCGCGATACGCGCGGTCTGATCCGCCAGCACCAGTTCGACAAGGTCGAGATGGTCCGCATCGAGCTGCCCGACAACAGCATGGCCGCGCTGGAAGAGATGACCGGCCACGCCGAAGCCGTGCTGCGAAAGCTCGGCCTGCCGTACCGCACGGTGCTGCTGTGCAGCGGCGACATGGGCTTCGGCTCGACCAAGACCTATGATCTCGAAGTCTGGTTGCCGGCGCAGAATACCTTTCGCGAGATCAGCTCCTGCTCGAACATGGGCGCCTTCCAGGCCCGCCGCATGCAGGCGCGCTTCAAGAATGCCCAGGGCAAGAACGAGTTCGTGCACACGCTGAACGGCTCCGGCCTCGCGGTGGGTCGCACGCTGGTGGCGGTGCTGGAAAACTATCAGCGAGCCGACGGCAGCGTTGAGGTGCCTGAGGCTCTCCGCCCCTATCTGGGCGGAGCGTCGGTGCTTGTACCGACATACTGAGAGTTTGGGCGCAGGCTCACTTCGCGCAGCGAAGTTAAGCGAAGCGGGCCGCAGCCAGAACTACCAAAACGCCGACGGCAGCATCACGGTGCTCGAGGCACCGAGGCCCTACCTCGGCGGCGTCGACGCGCTGCATGGTTGAAGCCAGAAAGCCTGGCTATAATGCTGGGCTCAACTCGCACCAGATTCGGAGAGGTGGCAGAGTGGTTGAATGTACCTGACTCGAAATCAGGCGGACGGTAACGTCTCGGGGGTTCGAATCCCCCCCTCTCCTCCAAGAAGTACGAAGAAACGGGCCCACGGGGCCCGTTTTTCATTGCCTGCCCTAAGTCAATGCCGGTGAATGAACATGTGCTGATCTCGGGGTGAGCTGTCGGAATCTTTTACACGCTGAGGGAGCTTCTCGTTCAATGCCGGCACAACTGCCTGTCGTGAAAGGGTTTTTGCTTATGGCACGAGCCTTGCGTGCGATTTCCTTCAGCAACACGTCAACCAATGAGGGAAATATGAAATTGAAGTCCATCGCAGCTATCGGTTTTCTCGCCTTTGGCGCGGCAACTGCCGCTCAAGCCACCACGGCGTCCCTGGGCACGCTGACGCCGCTGATCGTCAGCAGCGGTTCCTTCGTGGCCGGCGGCCTGATCAATGACAACTTCACGTTCACGCTGAGCACCAATTCCGTGATGCAAAGCAACGTGACCGTCTTGCCAGGCAGCGCAGCGATCAACCCCGCGTTCTACGGCATCTACACCGCGGGTCTCAACAGCATCGTTGGCGATGCCGACGACGTGGCCGTTTTCCCCACTTCGTACAACTTCTCCACCACGTCGACCACGCATGTGGACACGCTGATGGCTGGCAACTACTACTTCAAGGTTTTTGCGCTGGCCAACGGTCCCGGTGCCTATTCGATCTCGGCGTCTGCCACCGCCGTGCCGGTGCCGGAACCCGAAACCTATGCGCTGCTGGTTGCCGGCCTGGGTGTGATCGGTTTTGTCGCCTCGCGTCGTCGTCGCAATTCCTGATCGGTACTGATGCGGGTCGCCCTTGCGGGCGGCCTGCGGTCTCCGCCGCCAAAGCCAGTTCGTCAGGACTGGCTTTTTTGCTTTTCCCCGCGATGAGCCGCCTCGACCTTTAAGACATGGCGGCCCTCGGCGCAGTCGGCTTACTCAAGCTTGGCGACGAACGTTTGCCGCATTCGTGATCGGCTCGTGAGCCGCGACAAGCAGCAGCGATGATGTCGCCCATGAAGACCGCCCTCGCGTTGCGCCACGTCGCTTTCGAAGACCTTGGCCTCATCGAGCCGCTGCTGCACGGACGGGGCTTCGATGTGAACTATCTCGAGGCCGGTGTCGATGACCTGACGGTCGAACTGGCCTCGGTGGACCTGCTCGTCGTGCTCGGCGGGCCGATCGGCGTCGAGGATGAAGAATGCTTCCCCTGGCTGGTGGAGGAGGTCGCGCTGATCCGCCAGCGACTGGATGCGCGCCGGCCGTTGTTGGGCATCTGCCTGGGCGCGCAGCTGATGGCACGGGCGCTGGGCGCACGGGTGAGGCCGACGGGCGGCAAGGAGATCGGCTTTGCACCGCTGACGCTGACCGAAGCCGGGCAGAACACCGCGCTGGTCGAACTGCGAGACCAGCCGATGCTGCACTGGCACGGCGACCAGTTCGATCTGCCGGCGGGCACCGAATCTCTGGCGACGACCGCCGTCTGCGCGCATCAGGCCTTTGCGCCGCATGACCGGGCGCTGGGCCTGCAGTTCCATCCCGAGGTCGACCCGGCCCGCTTCGAGCAATGGCTGATCGGTCACATCGACGAGCTGGAGCATGCCGGCATCGCACCGGGCGAGCTGCGCACGGCGATGGCGCGAGAGGCGGATGGATTGAAAGCCGCGCTGAAGCGGCTCATGGACCGCTGGTTGGACCAAGCCCTGCTCTGACGCCAGTACTGCTTCTTCGGCGCAGCTGGACACGTTGAGCTTCCCAGTGGCAAAGCACGAGAATACTTGCCAGATCAACGGGAGGGATCCATGGATGCAGCTGTCATCACAGCGTGCGTAACCCTGATCGGCTTCATCGTGGTGAACTTCATCGCCGAAGATTTCAGGCGATTCCGCAATGGCTCGACGGTCGCGGCCGGCTTGGCTGGCGAATTGGGTAGCTATGCAGCTCCCCAAGCGCAGCTCGTGACAATCATCTCGGGAATGCTTCAAGTCATCGAAGAAGGCAATCGGCAGCGCTTGCCGTTTCGCGGGATCGACACACCCAAGGACCGCATCTTCGAAGCCAACGTTGCCAGCTTGGGCTTGCTCGGACCGGACCTCGTTCTAGACATTGCCTTCGTGTACGGGCAGATCAATGGCTTCCGGGTGGGATTCGGGCTGGTGAATGACAAGCACGCCCAGATGGGGAATGGGGAACTTGCAGCCCGACTGAATGGATGTCTGGCTATGCTCACCGCCGTGCGCCCTCGTGGCGAACTGCTGGTCCAAAAGCTAACGCTTCGCGCCAACATGCCATTCAGCGGCTGGCTTCTATCGCATTTTCCGTGGTGGCTCAGAAGGCCTGCGCGGCGATCCTACTGATGGCGCTGTAATGTGGCTCGTCGCCCTTGATGCTGTCTCACTCTGGCGTGGGTACGCGGCAAAGTCGATGATGGCGTTCACTACGCCGATGAGCCGCTCTCCGACATCGCGCTGGCGGTGCGGTACTGGCTCATTCAACTTGCCGATCAACTAATCGTCTGAGGTCTCTCAGGTCGACATCCGAGAAGTCAAATTCGATCCATCCGTCATCCGTCCCTTTGCCAGTTTGGATGACCAGGCTCTCAAGAGCTATGTTTGAATGCGTCCCGCCTCATCCGAGGCAGACATCGGTGGCACAGAAATCGAGAGGTCGAAGCAGGCCTAAGTCCTTGCCTTCGCAGGCGATTCAGACCAGACCCTGCTTTGACGCCAGCACCGCCGCTTCCGCACGGCTGGAGACGTTGAGCTTCTTGTAGATGCTCTTGATGTGGTCGTTGACGGTGAACCACTTGATGCCCATCAGGTTCGCGATCTCCTTGATCGTGAAGCCCTTGCTCAGATAGGTCAGCACTTCGCTCTCACGCGGCGTTAGGCGTTCCCACTCGGGCGGCGGGTCCAGCGCGACGCTGCGGCTGTTGGCGAAAGGAGCGTGCGAGGATGACAGCGAGCCGAAGCCAGAGTTCAGCGGCATGGTGCCGCTCTCGCCCTGGGGCGGGCGGAAGTGCGACAGCAGGCGCCGCGCGATGGCCGGCGACAGCGGCGGCTGGCCGCGCACGATGCGCTGCAGCTCTTCCACCAGCACCTCGAAGCGGTCTTCCTTCAGCAGATAGCCGTCGGCGCCGCACTGCAGGGCCGGGAACAGATGGTCGTCGTCGGAATACAGCGTCGTGACGATCTTGATCGCGCTGGAGCCGACCAGTTCGGTCAGGAACTCCATGCCGTTGCCGTCGGGCAATTCCAGGTCGACGAGGATGAGCTTGAAGCCGCTGTCGGGGCCGGTGCCGCCGAACTTGGCGACCTGGCGACGCGCATTTTCGAGATCGCCAACTTCGGTGATCTCCATCGCGTCGCTGAAGCTCTCTCGCACCACGCGGCACAAGAAGCTGCGGGCGACGGGGTTGTCTTCGATGATCAGGACTTTGACGGTCATGGCGGGAGAGGCGGCGGCTGGCGATTCGACCGCCGAATGTAGCGCACCCACCCCTTCATAACCGAGCGAGATTGCGGGGGGGGAAGCCCCCGTTTCAGGCTTCAAGGATTGGTAAGAACCAGTTTCCCCACCACCTCGCGGGCGGCCATGCGTGCGAAGGCAGCGGGCAATTGCTCCAGCGGCAGCACGCGATCCAGCACCGGCTTGATCTTGCCGGTGGCGTACCAGGCGGCCAGTTCACCCAGCATCTTGGCGTTACGGCCGGGCTCGCGCTTGGCGAATTCGCCCCAGAACACGCCCACCAGCGAGGCGCCCTTCAGCAGCGCCAGGTTCAGCGGCAGCGCGGGAATGGCGCCCTGCGCGAAGCCGATGACGAGGTAGCGGCCGCGCCAGGCGATGGAGCGGAAGGCCGCCTCGGCCAGGTCGCCGCCGACCGGGTCGTAGATGACGTCGGGGCCTTTGCCCTCGGTCAGCGTCTTCAATTCGTCACGCAGGTTCTGTGTCGCGTAGTTGATCGTCGCATCGGCACCCAGAGCCTTGCAGGCGCTGCATTTGGCGTCGCTGCCGGCCGCAGCGATGACGCGTGCACCCGCCGCCTTGGCGATCTGGATGGCCGCCGTGCCGACGCCTCCGGCCGCGCCGAGGATGAGCACGGTTTCGCCGGCCTGCAGTGCCGCGCGGTCCATCAGCGCGTGGTGACTGGTGGCATAGGTGCAGATGAAGGCTGCGGCGTCCTCGAAGCTGAAGGCGTCCGGCAGCGGCATGGCCAGCAGGGTCGGGATGCAGACCTCGGTCGCAAAACCGCCCAGGCCGCCGAAGGCCGCGACGCGCTGGCCGACTGCAAACCCCTTGACGCCTTCGCCGACCTCGGTCACGACGCCCGAGAACTCCGTGCCCGGAATGAAGGGCAGCGGCGGCTTCATCTGGTACTTGTTCTGCACGATGAGCAGGTCGGGGAAGTTCAGGCTGGCGGCCTTGATCTGCACGCGGATCTGGCCTGCGTCCAGGGCGGGTGCGGGCAGTTCGCGCCATTGCAGCGCCTCGACACCCACCGGGTTCTCGCAGAGCCATGCCTTCATCGTCATCTCCTCGTTGGCTGAAGCCAGCCATGATAGGAATCAAGGGGCTTACACCCGGTCTCTCAGGTGACGCCCTCCCTACAATTGGCAACCATGCGCATCCTGATTTCCAACGACGACGGCTACCTCGCTCCCGGCCTCGCGGCCCTCGTGCAAGCCTGCCAGGGCCTGGGCGAGATTGACGTCATCGCCCCCGAGCAAAACGCCAGCGGTACGTCCAACTCACTGACGCTGAACCGGCCGCTGAACGTTCACCGTGCCGCCAATGGCTTCCGTTATGTCAGCGGCACGCCGTCCGACGGCGTCCACCTGGCGCTGACCGGCCTGCTCGGCTATCGGCCCGACCTGGTGCTCTCGGGCATCAACAACGGCGCCAACATGGGCGACGACACGCTCTACTCCGGCACCGTTGCCGCCGCCACCGAGGGCTATCTGTTCGGCATTCCGTCCATTGCCTTTTCGCAGGCCGAGAAGGGCTGGGGCGAGCTGGAGGCCGCGGCCCGCCTGGCGCGCAGCCTCATCGAACAGGTCATCGCCGGCGGCCTGGGCCAGGGCTTCCTGCTCAACGTCAACATCCCCAACCGGCCCGACGCCGACACGCTGCCGCGCCGCATCACGCGCCTGGGCCGGCGGCACGCCAGCGAGGGCATCATCGAGCAGATCAACCCGCGCGGCGAGACCATCTACTGGATCGGCCCGGCAGGTGATGCCCGAGAGGCCGGCGAGGGCACGGACTTCCACGCGACGGCCAACGGCGCGGTGTCGATCACGCCGCTGCAGGTCGACCTGACCGAGCATTCAACGCTCGGCGCTTGGGCCCAGCGCCTGGGCACCTGAATGTCCACCGCCAAGCGCTTTCCGGCCTCGCTGAAGTCAGCCGCCGCGCCGCAGCGCGAGCTGCTGATGCCGCAGCGCCATCTGCGCCAGGCCACCGTCGACGCGGCCCGGCTGGCGCGGCCCAGTGGCACCGGGCTGGATAGCGGCGTCGTGCGCCAGCGCATGGTCGACCGGCTGCGTGCCGAGGGCAAGTTCGACGAGCGCGTGCTCGCCGCGATGGCGGCCGTGCCGCGCCATGAGTTCGTCGACAGCGCGCTGGCGGCTCAGGCGTATGAAGACACGGCTCTGCCCATCGGCCATGGCCAGACCATCTCCAAGCCCTCGGTCGTCGCCCACATGCTGGGTCTGCTGATGGCCGGCGCGGGTGCACGCCAGCGCGGCTCCCTGGGCCGAGTGCTCGAGATCGGCACGGGCTGCGGCTATCAGGCCGCCGTCATCGCCATGCTGGCGCGCCACGTCACATCCATCGAACGCCTGCAAGGCCTGCACGACAAGGCCAAGCTCAATCTGCAGCGCATCGCCTTGCCGCGCTCGCCGCGTCTGGTCTGGGGCGACGGTCGCGTCGGTCATTCCGCCAGCGGGCCCTTCGACAGCATCATCGCGGCAGCCGGTGGCGAAGACATTCCTTCGGCCTGGACCGATCAGCTCGCGCCCGGCGGCCGCCTTGTCGCGCCCACGGCGGCGGGTGCTCGCGGCCAGGTGCTGGTCGTGCTCGATCATGTCGTCGAGGGCGGCGTCAGTCGGTGGCTGCGCAGTGAGCATGAGGCCGTGCTGTTCGTCCCCTTAAAATCTGGTGTTGTCTGACGAGGCCGCTGGTGTACCGCACCACACAATCCGGGCGGCCTTTCAACGTGCCTTGCCACACGATGCCTTCAAGCTTGCGCCACCTCTTCGTCCTCGTCTCCACCTCGCTGCTGCTCAGCGCCTGCGGCACGTCGCTGCAGCGCGCTCCAGTCGAGGACCGCAACCCGCAGTCGCCCAAGGCGGTTGCGCCCGCCGTGCCGGCCTCCGCGGCCTCGGCCGCATCGGCACCCGATGCCAAGCCGCCGCTGCCGGGCGCCGAGAACGCCGGCAAGCCGGGCTACTACACCGTCAAGCCGGGCGATGCACTGATCCGCATCGCGCTGGACAACGGCCAGACCTGGCGTGACGTGGCCAAGTGGAACAACCTCGAGAACCCCAACCGCATCGAAGTCGGGCAGGTGCTGCGTGTCGTGCCGCCGGGCGTCGACGCCAGTGCCGTGACGGCCAAGCCGATCGCCAGTGCGCCGAAGGTCGAGTCCCGTCCGCTGGACGCCAAGCCACCGGTCGCAGCGGCCAGCGCACCCGTCGCGCCGCCGTCCAGCAACACATCCGCAGCCGCCGCGTCCGACGACGACAACCTGGCCTGGGGCTGGCCGGTCGCCCAGCCCATCAGCGCCGGCTTCGACGAGCAACGCAACAAGGGCCTGGACTTCGCCGGCAAACCGGGGGACCCCGTACTTGCTGTTGCGGATGGACGCGTTGTCTATGCTGGTTCGGGCTTGCGCGGCTACGGCAACTTGGTCATCATCAAGCACAACAACACCTACCTGACCGCGTACGCCCACAACCGGGCGATGCTGGTCGAGCAGGATCAAGTCGTACGCAAAGGCCAGAGGATTGCCGAGATGGGTTCCACCGAGAGCGACACCGTCAAGTTGCACTTTGAAGTGCGAAAGCTCGGCAAGCCCGTCGACCCGGCCAAGCTGTTGCCGGCTCGCTGAGAAAGTCGGCTAGCGATCCCACCACCGGGGCCAGCGACCACGCCATGAAACGCGCTGCGCTCAAATCGAACGGTCACGATGGCGCGGCTCACGAGCCCGGCGTCGTGCTGTCGGCGCTGAATGGCGTGGCGGACTCCGAGTCCGGCCCCGAGGCCGTCGACGAAGACGCCCAGGTGCTGCGCAGCGCAGGTGATGACATCGAGCTCGGCAATGCCTTGCAGGCCTATCTGCGCGACATCCGCCGCACGCCGCTGCTGACGCCCCAGCAGGAGTTCGACACCGCCCAGGCCGCGCGCGCCGGTGACTTCCGTGCCCGCCAGGCCATGATCGAGCACAACCTGCGGCTCGTCGTCAGCATCGCCAAGAACTACCTCGGCCGCGGCCTGCCGATGAGCGACCTCATCGAAGAAGGCAACCTGGGCCTGATGCACGCCATCGGCAAGTTCGAGCCGGAGCGCGGCTTTCGTTTCTCGACCTATTCGAGTTGGTGGATCCGGCAGAGCGTCGAGCGCGCACTGATGCACCAGGCCCGCCTCGTGCGCCTGCCCGTGCACATCGTGCGCGAGCTCAACCAGGTGCTGAAGGCACGCCGTGCGCTGGAGGCCTTGCAGAGCGCCAATGGCGCCGAAGGCCGCGTGCGCGCGGAGGACGTGGCGCAGGCATTGGGCCGGCCCGTCGATGACGTCGCGGAGCTGCTGGCCTATGCCGAGCTGCCGAGTTCGCTCGATTCGCCGGTGGACCGCAATGGCGAAGGCGGCGAGTCCATGCTCGACCTCGTCGCCGACGACCAGGCTATCGACCCGATGGGCCTGCGGCTGTCCCACGAGGTGGAGGAACTGCTTCAACACGGATTGGCCAGCCTCAACGAACGCGAGCGCGAGGTGCTGGCGGGGCGCTACGGGCTGTCCGACCGCGAGCCCGAGACGCTGGATGTGCTGGCCATCCGGCTCAAGCTGACGCGCGAGCGCATCCGCCAGATCCAGATCGAGGCGCTGGCCAAGCTCAAGCGCAACATGATGCGCCACGGAGTCGACAGGGACTCCATCTTCTGAGCCGCCTGCGGCGGCCTCCAGGCCGAGCGCGGGGCCATCTCAAGCCGGCCCGCGTCCCCTCGGGGGATCGCTCGTCGCACACGGCGAGCGAGGGGCCTCAGTGACAATCCGGGGATGACTCAAACAACGGAATGGCTCAAGGTCGAGAGCATCGACCTTGAGGCGCAGGGCGTGGCGCACAACGCCGAAGGCAAGGTGGTGTTCATTGACGGCGCACTGCCGGGTGAACTGGTACAGGCCCAGATCGGCCGCCGCAAGAACAACTGGGAGCAGGGCACGCTGTCGGCCATCAAGAAGGAGAGCTCGCTGCGCGTGACGCCGGGCTGCCCGCACTTCGGCCTGCACGCCGGCGCTTGTGGTGGCTGCAAGATGCAGCATCTGCACGCCGGCGCCCAGGTGGCCGTGAAGCAGCGCGCCGTCGAAGACAGCCTCTGGCATCTCGGCAAGGTCAAACCCGAAGTCCTTCTGCGCCCCATCGAGGGCCCGACCTGGGGCTACCGCTATCGCGCGCGCTTCTCGGTGCGCTACGTGCAGAAGAAGGGCGTCGTACTGATCGGCTTTCACGAGCGCAAGAGCCGCTACGTGGCCGACATGCAGGTCTGCAAGGTGGTGCCCAAAGTCGTCAGCGATTTGCTGATGCCGATGCGTGAGCTGATCGCCAGCATGGCCGAACGTGACCGTCTGCCGCAGATCGAGCTGGCCATGGGCGACGAGGTCATCGCGCTGGTGCTGCGCCATTTGAACCCGCTGCCGGAGGGCGACCTGGCGCTGTTGCGCGAGTTCGCAGCCAGGCACGGCGTGCAGTGGTGGCTGCAGCCCAAGGGGCCGGACACGGTGAAGCTGCTCGACGAGGGCGGGCCGGAGCTGGCCTACCGGCTGCCGGAGTTTGGCGTGACGATGCCGTTCAAGCCAACGGATTTCACGCAGGTCAATCCGCACATCAACGCGACGCTGGTCGGTCGTGCGCTGCGGCTGCTGGCCGTCGAACCCGGAGATCGCGTCATCGACTGGTTCTGTGGTCTCGGCAACTTCACGCTGCCGCTGGCGACAAAGGCGCGCGAGGTGCTCGGCATCGAGGGCAGCGAGACGCTGGTGCAGCGCTCGCGCGAGAACGCCGCGCGCAACGGCCTGGCCCACAAGACCAGCTTCGTGGCGCGCAATCTGTTCGAGATGACGCCGCAGCTGCTGGCCGCCGACGGCAACGCCGACCGCTGGCTGATCGACCCGCCGCGCGAGGGGGCCTTCGCACTGGCCAAGGCCGTGGCGGACATCGCCCAGGACCCGTCGCTGGCGCCGGGCTGGGTTGCGCCCAGGCGCATGGTCTACGTGAGCTGCAACCCGGCCACGCTGGCGCGCGATGCGGGCCTGCTCGTCAACGTGGCGGGCTACCGCTGCACGGCGGCGAGTGCGGTCAACATGTTCCCGCACACGGCGCACGTCGAGAGCATTGCGGTCTTCGACCGCTGAATCGTCACCCGGGCCGGGAGGCCTGGGTCTCCAGTCGATATGTTTGCGCGTCTGGCCGGCGTGCGGCGACAGCGTGCGCGTTGGTGTAACTCCGCAGATGAAGTCGCGGCGGCGAAGACAAAATAGATAAACAAGTTTGTTTAGTTCGTCTTGTGCGGGCCCTGGCTCGCCGCGCGGCTGCTGACATCCAACGAGAAACAGGAGATGCCATGTTCGTTCGACCCGTGCTTTTGCGTGTCTTGGGTTCGCTGTTGCTGGCGTTCGGCCTTGCGGCGAACACCCAGGCGCAGACGGACGCAGCGCCACCGATGGCTGCGCTCAAGCGCGGCGTCAACGTGCTGGGCTACGACCCGATCTGGACCGACCCCGCCAAGGCGCGCTTCCAGCTGCGCCACATGCAGGCCATCCGCGACGGCGGTTTCGACCACGTGCGCATGAACCTGCATGCCTTCCAGCACATGGACGCCGACTACAAGTTGTCGCCGCAATGGCTGAAGCAACTGGACGAGCTCGTGGATGCCGCGTTGAAGGCGGGTCTGCAGGTCATCCTCGATGAGCACAATTTCAATGACTGCGCCAAGGGCATCGCCGACTGCCGGGCGCGCCTGCTGGCCTTCTGGCGCCAGGTGGCGCCGCGTTTCCGCGTCGCGCCCGACGCCGTGGTCTTCGAGATCCTGAACGAGCCCAACGGTGAGGCGAACGCGGTCTGGAACGACATCCTGGCCGAGAACCTGGCCGTCATCCGCGATTCCAACCCGAGCCGGCGCGTCATCGTCGGGCCGAAATCATGGAATTCACTGGAACAGCTGGACAACCTGCGCCTGCCCGAGTCGGACCGACGGTTGATCGTCACCTTCCACTACTACACGCCGATGGAGTTCACGCATCAGGGCGCGAGCTGGACGCCGCAGTTCAAGGATCTGTCCGGCGTCACATGGGGTACGGCGGCCGATCGGGAGCGCTTGCAGAAGGACTTCGACCGCGTGAAGGCCTGGGCCGATCAGCACAGCCGGCCCATCCTGATGGGCGAGTTCGGCGCGCTGGAAAGCGCCGGCATGGCCCAGCGCGCAGCCTGGACGGCGGCCGTGGCGCGGGCCGCGGAGGCGCGCGGCTTCGGCTGGTCCTACTGGCAGTTCGACTCGGACTTCGTGCTGTGGGACATGGCAGCCGATGGCTGGGTCAAGCCCATCCATGGCGCGCTCGTGCCAGAGAAGGCCGGCGCCGCATCCGCGGCACGGGCGACCGACCCGGCGCTGGACTATCTGATCAACACGCCGCGCGTCTCGACCTGGTCGGTCTACGGCGATGGCCAGTCGAGCCAGCAGGTGCCCTGCGCAGCGACCGGCAAGGTCTGTCTGCGCGTGGCACTGGCATCGGCAAGGCCCAACGTCTGGGACATTGGCGCAGTCGCACCGGTGCAGGGCGGCATCGCCAAGGGCGACAAGCTGCAGGTCATCGCCTGGGCGCGGCTGGACACCGAGGATGCGAAGGCCCAGGCCGTCGTGCCCATGCTGCTGCAGCTGGGTGCACCGCCCTACACGGCCGTGGTGTCGGGTTCGGTGACGCTGACCGGCAAGCTGGAGGCCATCACCATTGGCGGCATGGCGTCCGAGAGCTTTGCGGCCGGCACGGTCAATCTCGCCTTGCAACTGGGGCAGGTGAGCCAGCCCGTCGTGCTGAGCGCGCCCTTCGTGCTGAAGAACTACAAACCCGCGCCGTAGTCTGCGGGCAATCAAAAAGGCGGCCGAGGCCGCCTTTTTGATGGGACAGAACCGGACTCAGTCGCGGTCACCGCCAAAGATGCCCAGCAGTGACAGCAGACTCTGGAAGACGTTGTACAGGTCCAGGTAGATGTTCAGCGTGGCGCTGATGTAGTTGGTCTCGCCGCCGTCGATGACACGCTTGATGTCATAGAGCATGAAGGCCGAGAACACGCCGAGCATCATCACGAGGATGGTCAGCATCAGCGCGGACGACTGCAGGAAGAAGTTGGCGATGCAGGCGACGAACAGCACGACGGCGCCGACGGTCAAGAACTTGCCCATCGTCGACAGGTCCCGCTTGATGACGGAAGCGAGAGTCGCCATCGTGAAGAAGACCGCCGCGGTGCCGCCGAAGGCCGTCATGACCAGCGAGGTGCCGTTCCTGAAGCCCAGCACGAAGCCGATCATTCGCGACAGCATCAAACCCATGAAGAAGGTGAAGGCGAGCAGGGCGGCGACGCCAGCGGCACTGTCCTTGGTCTTCTCGATGACGAACATCAGGCCGAACGCGCCGATGAAGAACACCAGCATGCTCATGCCTGGGCGCATCATGGCGAACAGGCCGGTCGACACGCCGATCCAGGCGCCCAGCACCGTGGGCACGAGCGACAGGGCCAGCAGCCAGTAGGTATTGCGCAGCACGCGCTGGCGATCGGCGGCAAGACCGCCGCTGGCGTAGCCGTATTGGTTTTGCAAGCTGTCGTTCATCACAACGTCCTCCGGGAGAATGGAACCACGCCGATTCTAGGCCGGCGCCAGACGGCTACATTGAGGCCAAGTCCAAGGAAAGCAAGACCATGAAACAGCAATCTCAACTCGAACTCGCCGACGTCAAGCGCATCGCCGCCGCAGCCGAGGCCCATGCGCAGGACAAGGGCTGGGCGGTCAGCATCGCCATCGTCGACGCTGGCGGCCATTTGCTGTGGCTGCAACGCCTGGACGGCGCCGCGCCAATCTCTGCGCAGATCGCGCCCGCCAAGGCGCACACGGCGGCGCTGGGCCGGCGCGAGTCCAAGACCTACGAGGACATGATCAACCAGGGGCGCATGTCCTTCCTGAGCGCGCCGGGTCTCGAGGGCATGCTGGAAGGCGGCGTGCCCATCCTCGTCGACGGCCAGTGCGTCGGCGCGGTGGGCATCAGCGGCGTCAAGTCCAGCGAAGACGTGGAAATCGCCCGGGCCGGCATCGCGGCACTTTGAGCGTCACGAAGCAGTCGCAGGGCGGTCACGAAGCCTCCGTACTAACCCCAGTCGGATATACTTGATGGGTTTACCTGAACCCATCTGCTGCCCGGCGAAAAACCCTTCGGTTTCTCCAAGTTGACCTGTCCTCGGGCGGGTTGATGCTGGGCACGCGCCCCATTTGCGGAGACCTTTTGTGCTGGCTGACCTGCTCCACCCCCCTCAAGCAATCTTGGCGTTGGCGGATGGGACAGTGTTCCGAGGCCAGTCCATCGGCGCCACCGGGCAGACCGTTGGCGAAGTGGTGTTCAACACCGCCCTGTCCGGCTACCAGGAAGTCCTGACCGATCCCAGCTACTGCAAGCAGATCGTCACGCTGACGTATCCGCACATCGGCAGCTACGGCATCAGCGATGAAGACGTCGAAGCCGCCAAGGTGCATGCCGCCGGCCTCGTCATCAAGGACCTGCCGATCCGCGCATCCAACTTCCGCTCCAGCCGCAGCCTGGACCAGTACCTGCGCGACGAAGGCACGGTCGCCATCGCCGGTCTGGACACCCGCCGCCTGACCCGCATTCTGCGCACGACCGGCGCGCAGAACGGTTGCATCCTGGCGCTGGCAGCCGGCGAAGCGCTGACCCAGGCCCACATCGACGCCGCCGTCGCCGCCGCCAAGCATGCGCCGTCGATGGCCGGCCTCGATCTCGCCAAGGTCGTCAGCCGCAGTGAAAGCGAAGTCTGGACGCAGACCGAATGGAAGCTCGGCAGCGGCTACGGCACGCAGGCTGCGCCCAGGTTCCACGTCGTCGCCTACGACTTCGGTGTGAAGCTCAACATCCTGCGCATGCTGGCCGAGCGTGGCTGCAAGGTCACCGTCGTGCCGGCGCAGACGCCCGCGAGTGCGGTCTTCGACCTGGAGCCGAACGGCGTCTTCCTGTCCAACGGCCCGGGCGACCCGGAGCCCTGCGACTACGCGATCGCCGCAACCGCGCAGCTGATCGAGTCCGGCATCCCGGTCTTCGGCATCTGCCTGGGCCACCAGATCCTGGCGCTGGCCAGTGGCGCCAAGACCTTCAAGATGAAGTTCGGCCACCACGGCGCCAACCATCCGGTCAAGGACCTGGACAGCGGCCGTGTCTGCATCACGAGCCAGAACCACGGCTTTGCGGTCGACGCGAATACGCTGCCGGCCAACGTGCGCGCCACGCACGTCAGCCTGTTTGACGGCACGCTGCAGGGCATTGCCCGAACCGACAAGCCGGCCTTCAGCTTCCAGGGCCACCCTGAAGCCAGCCCCGGGCCGCACGACATCGCCTACCTGTTCGACCGCTTCGTGTCCTTGATGAACAAGTCCTGAAGGAGGGCCCGCACATGTTCGGCATCACCGACCTCGGCACCTTCCTCGCGGCTGCGATCTTCATCATCCTGCTGCCCGGGCCCAACTCGATCTACGTGCTGTCCGTCGCGGCGCAGCGCGGCGTGCGCACGGGCTACGGCGCGGCCTGCGGCGTGTTCGTCGGCGACACGCTGCTGATGACGGCTGCTGCTGCCGGCGGCGCATCGCTGCTGATGGCCAGCCCGCAGATCTTCTTCGTCGTGAAGATGGTCGGCGCGGTCTACCTGGGCTGGATCGGCATCCAGCTGCTGCGCGGTGCGGTGCGCACCTGGCGCGGCGAGGCGAGCACGGACGAGGCGCCGCGCCTGGTCGATGCGAGCCAGCCCTTTCGCAAGGCGCTGGTGGTGAGCCTGCTGAACCCCAAGGCCATCGCCTTCCTGCTGTCCTTCTTCATCCAGTTCGTCGACCCGGCCTATCCGCGCCCGGCGCTGACCTTCCTGATCCTGGGCTCCATCATCCAGATGCTCAGCTTCATCTATCTCTCGACGCTGATCTTTGCCGGCGCCCGCCTGGCCGCGGCCTTCCGTGCGCGCCGCCGGCTGTCCAGCACCGCCAACGCCAGCGTCGGCGCACTTTTCGTCGGGTTCGGGGCCAAGCTCGCGACCGCCACTCTTTAAGCAGATCCGCAGACCGCCATGCCGAAACGTACAGACCTCAAGACCATCCTCATCATCGGCGCGGGCCCGATCATCATCGGCCAGGCCTGCGAGTTCGACTACTCCGGCGCCCAGGCCTGCAAGGCGTTGCGCGAGGAGGGCTACAAGGTCGTCCTGGTCAACAGCAACCCGGCGACCATCATGACGGACCCGGACACGGCGGACGTCACCTACATCGAGCCCATCACCTGGCAGGTGGTCGAGAAGATCATCGCCAAGGAGCGCCCGGACGCGGTGCTGCCGACGATGGGCGGCCAGACCGCGCTGAACTGCGCGCTGGACCTGCACAAGCACGGCGTTCTGGCCAAGTACAACGTCGAGATGATCGGCGCCAACGAGCACGCCATCGAAAAGGCCGAGGACCGCCTCAAGTTCAAGGACGCGATGACCAAGATCGGCCTCGGCTCGGCCCGGTCCGGCATTGCGCATTCGCTGGAGGAGGCCTGGGGCGTGCAGAAGCGCATCCATGCCGAGATCGGTGGCGCGGGCTTCCCGATGGTCATCCGCCCGAGCTTCACGCTCGGCGGCTCGGGCGGCGGCATTGCCTACAACCCCGAAGAGTTCGAGACCATCTGCAAACGCGGCCTGGATCTGTCGCCCACCAACGAGCTGCTCATCGAGGAGAGCCTGATCGGCTGGAAGGAATACGAGATGGAAGTGGTTCGCGACAAGGCGGACAACTGCATCATCGTCTGCTCCATCGAGAACCTGGACCCGATGGGCATCCACACCGGTGACTCCATCACAGTGGCGCCGTCGCAGACGCTGTCGGACAAGGAATACCAGTTGCTGCGCAACGCCAGCATTGCCATCCTGCGCGAGATCGGCGTGGACACCGGCGGCTCCAATGTGCAGTTCTCGATCAACCCGAAGGACGGCCGCATGGTCGTCATCGAGATGAACCCGCGCGTGTCGCGCTCCTCAGCCTTGGCCTCCAAGGCGACGGGTTTCCCCATCGCCAAGATCGCCGCCAAGCTGGCCGTGGGCTACACGCTGGACGAGCTGAAGAACGACATCACCGGTGGCATCACGCCGGCGTCGTTCGAGCCCAGCATCGACTACGTCGTCACCAAGATCCCGCGCTTCGCGTTCGAGAAGTTCCCGATGGCCGACTCGCGCCTGACCACACAAATGAAGTCGGTGGGCGAAGTGATGGCCATGGGCCGCACCTTCCAGGAGTCATTCCAGAAGGCGCTGCGCGGCCTGGAGACCGGCATCGACGGCCTGACCGAGCGCTCGACCGACCGCGAGGACATCGTGCAGGAGATCGGCGAAGCCGGCCCCGAGCGCATCCTCTATCTGGCCGACGCCTTCCGCATCGGCATGACGCTGGATGAGATCTATGAGGAGACCGCGGTCGACCCGTGGTTCCTCGCGCAGATCGAGCAGCTGGTGCAGATCGAAGGCGAGCTCAAAGGCCGCGCCATCGAGTCCATCAGCGAGGCCGAACTGCGCCTGCTCAAAAGCAAGGGCTTCTCGGACAAGCGCCTGGCCAAGCTGCTGGGCACGCACCAGCACGCGGTGCGCGAGCGCCGCCATGCGCTGAACGTGCGCCCGGTCTACAAACGCGTGGACACCTGCGCGGCCGAGTTCGCCACGCAGACGGCGTACATGTATTCGACCTATGAGGGCGCCGATGCCGAGTGCGAGGCCAACCCGACGGACAAGAAGAAGATCATGGTGCTGGGCGGTGGCCCGAACCGCATCGGCCAGGGCATCGAGTTCGACTATTGCTGTGTGCACGCCGCGCTCGCGATGCGCGAGGACGGCTACGAGACCATCATGGTCAACTGCAATCCCGAGACGGTCTCGACCGACTACGACACCTCGGACCGCCTCTACTTCGAGTCGGTCACGCTGGAAGACGTGCTCGAGATCGTCGACAAGGAAAAGCCGGTCGGCGTCATCGTGCAGTACGGCGGTCAGACGCCGCTGAAGCTGGCGCTGGACCTGGAGCGCGCCGGCGTGCCCATCATCGGCACGACGCCCGATTCCATCGACATCGCCGAGGACCGCGAGCGCTTCCAGAAGCTGCTGCATGAGTTGGGCCTGCGCCAGCCGCCGAACCGCACCGCGCGCAATGAGGACCAGGCCGTCGCGCTGGCCAACGAGATTGGCTACCCGCTGGTCGTGCGCCCGAGCTATGTGCTGGGCGGCCGCGCGATGGAGATCGTGCACGGCGACAAGGACCTGGAGCGCTATATGCGCGAAGCCGTACGCGTGTCCGAGAAGTCACCGGTACTGCTGGACCGCTTCCTGGAAGACGCGGTGGAAGTCGACGTCGACTGCATCGCCGACTCGACCGGCGACGTGATGATCGGCGGCATCATGGAGCACATCGAGGCGGCCGGCATCCACAGCGGCGACTCGGCCTGCTCGCTGCCGCCCTACACGCTGGCCGCCGACCTGCAGGACGAGTTGCGCCGCCAGACGGCCGCGATGGCCAAGGCGCTGAAGGTCGTCGGCCTAATGAACGTGCAGTTCGCCATTCAGGGCGACGTGACTGCAGGCCTGGCGGCCTGCACGATCTACGTGCTGGAAGTGAACCCACGTGCCTCGCGCACCGTGCCCTACGTGAGCAAGGCTACCGGCCAACAGCTGGCCAAGATCGCCGCGCGCTGCATGGCCGGCCAGAAGCTCGTTGACCAGCGCGACCGCAAGGGCCGCGTGCCGGTCGAGGTCATCCCGCCTTACTTCAGCGTCAAGGAAGCCGTCTTCCCGTTCAACAAGTTCCCGGGCGTGGACCCCATCCTCAGCCCCGAGATGCGTTCGACCGGTGAAGTGATGGGAGCGGCCCGAACATTCGGCGAAGCCATGCTCAAGAGTCAGATCGGTGCGGGGTCGCGCCTGCCGCGTCAAGGCAATGTCTTGATCACCGTGAAGAACAGCGACAAGGCGCGCGCCATCGCCATCGCCAAGGAGCTGCATGCACTGGGCTTCAGCATCGTCGCCACACGCGGCACGGCGGCGGCCATCACGGAGGCCGGCGTACCCGTCAAGCTGATCAACAAGATCAAGGACGGCCGCCCGCACATCGTCGACGCGCTCAAGGGCGGCGATATCCAGCTCGTCTTCACGACGGTGGACGAGACGCGCACGGCCATCGCCGACAGCCGCTACATCCGCCAGTCGGCACTGGCCAACCGCGTGACCTACTACACGACGATGGCCGGCTGCGAAGCCGCGGTCGAGGGCATGAAACACCGCGACGGCCTGACCGTGCAATCCCTGCAAGAACTGCACGCCGAGCTGGCTTAAACTACAGCCCATCGATTCCGCCGCCGCAGCCTGGACTTCCGGGCCGCAGCGGCGGAACTCTTTTTGCCACTGAATAGCTAAAGCCCCCACGCTCGCGTTGCTCGCTGCCCCCCGAGGGGGCGGTCAGCGGCTTCGGGCGGCCGGGCGCCACTGACGACATGACGACCATTCCCCTGACCAAGCGCGGCGCCGAGGCGCTCAAGGCCGAGCTGCACCGCCTCAAGACCGTCGAGCGCCACGCCGTCGTTCAGGCGATTGCCGAGGCGCGCGCCCAGGGCGACCTCAGCGAGAACGCCGAGTACGACGCCGCCAAGGACAAGCAGGGCTTCATCGAAGGCCGCATCCTCGAAATCGAAGGCAAGCTGGCAGCGGCCCAGATCATCGACCCGTCGACGCTGGACGCGGGCGGCCGCGTGGTGTTCGGCGCCACCGTGGACCTGGAGGAAGAGGCCAGCGGCGCGGAGGTGACCTACCAGATCACCGGTGACGACGAGGCCGACATCAAGCTGGGCCGGATCTCGGTCGGCTCGCCCATCGCGCGTGCGCTGATCGGCAAGGAAGCCGGCGACGTGGCCGAGGTGCAGGCCCCCGGCGGCATCAAGCGCTACGAGATCGTCGAAGTCCGCTACGAGTGATGTTCGCGCGGCTCCAGGCGCTGCTGGCCGCCCTCTGGGGCGGCTTTTTGCTGTGCATCGCCTTCGTGGCCACGCCGAGCGCCTTCGCCGTGCTGGAGCGCGCACAGGCCGGGGCGCTGGTCGCGCGACTGTTCTCCATCGAAGCCCAGGTTAGTCTGGCGGCCGGCTTGATCCTGATGCTGATCGAGCGACGCCTCGCCCACGATTCGGAGGGTGCACGGCCCGTGTTCTCCGCGGCGCTGCTGTTGCCCGCCGTCGCCTTGTTCTGCACGATTGCCGGCTACTACGGCCTGCAGCCGCTGATGGCGGACGCCAAAGCCGGCGTGGGCGCGGCCTCGTTCGCGGCGCTGCATGGCGCCTCGCTGGCCTTCTTCGGGGTCAAGGGCCTGGCGGTGCTGACCCTGGCGTGGCTCAGTCTGAAGCGGTCTTCTTGACGCTGGTGACGCGGCGCTTGGCGCGCTTGATCTCGCCACCCTGGGTGACCCGCTGGTTACCCATGACCTTGACCTTGCTGACCTGCGGGCGGCTGTTGCCGTTCTTGGAGAACTTGACGATCTTGACGACGCGCGGCCCGGGGCGGGTGTCCTCGCGCTCGGTCGACGCCTTCTCCGGGATGGGGCGCCACAGCACCAGCAGCTTGCCGATGTGCTGGATGGGCGCGGCGCTCAGCTCGTCGCACAGTTGGGCGAACATGGCCTCGCGCGCCGTACGGTCGTCGCCCAGCACGCGCACCTTGATCAGGCCATGGGCCTTCAGCGCGGCATCGGTTTCCTTGACGACGGCGGGCGTCAGGCCGTCGCCGCCGATCATCACGACGGGGTCGAGATGATGGGCGTCGGCGCGTTTGTCCTTGCGCTGGGCAGGAGTCAGGATGATTTGAGGCATCCGCCTATTATCGTTTCTCGATGAAAACTCAAACCAAAAGCAAGAAGCTGAACAAGGCGTGGTTGAACAACCACGTCAGCGATCCCTATGTACAGCAGGCCCAGAAAGACGGCTACCGGTCGCGCGCGGCCTACAAGCTGAAGGAAATCGACGAAGAATTGAAGCTGATCCGCCCGGGTCAGGTGGTCGTCGACCTGGGCGCCACGCCGGGAGCCTGGAGCCAGTACCTGCGCCGGCGCTTTGCGCCCAAGGAAGCGGGGCAGGGCGGGGCGGCGGTGGGGCAGCTCAACGGCAGCATCATTGCGCTGGACCTGCTGGACTTCGAGCCCATCGAGGGCGTGCAGTTCATTCAGGGTGACTTCCAGGAGGACGCGGTGCTTGCGGCCCTGGAGGCGGCACTGGGTGGCCGGCCGGTGGACGTGGTCGTGTCCGACATGGCGCCCAATCTGTCGGGTATTGCGTCCACGGATGCCGCCCGCATCTCCGGTCTGGTCGAACTGGCCGTGGATTTCTGCAGCAAGCACCTCAAGCCCGAGGGTGCGCTGGTCGCCAAGGTCTTCCACGGCAGCGGCTACAACGAGCTCGTGGCGCTCTTCAGGACGCGCTTCAAGGTCGTCAAGGCCGTGAAGCCCAAGGCCTCACGCGTTCGCTCTTCCGAGACATTCTTGGTGGGCCTGGGACTGAAACACCCCTGAT
The DNA here is from genome assembly GCA_019509985.1 of Burkholderiales bacterium. Classification (GTDB taxonomy): domain Bacteria; phylum Pseudomonadota; class Gammaproteobacteria; order Burkholderiales; family Burkholderiaceae_C; genus Pelomonas. The sequence continues at coordinate 23,502 of JAEKLF010000069.1, forward strand.
TACAGGGCTGGCCCCCTTGCCTCACCTAAAATCGCCCCCACTGTCCTGAAAACCCATGCCGGGCCATCAGGGCCAAGGAGTCGCAGTGAACAATCAATGGTTTTCGAAGTTCGCCGTCTGGATCGTGATCGCCCTCGTGCTATTCACGGTCGTCAAGCAGTTCGGCGGCGCGACGACATCGGGCAATCAGATCGGTTATTCCGAGTTTCTCGATGAGGTCCAGGCGCGTCGTATCAAACAGGTCACGCTGACCGAAGGCGGGGCGAGTGGTGCCGAGATCCTGGCCGAAACCAGCGACGGCAAGAAGCTGCGCGTGACGGCCACTTATCTGGACCGCGGCCTCATCGGCGACCTGCGCAACAACGGCGTCAAGTTCGACGTCAAGCCGCGCGAGGAGCAAAGCTTCCTGATCAGCATGCTGATCAACTGGACGCCGATGCTGCTGCTGATCGGCGTCTGGGTCTACTTCATGCGCCAGATGCAGGGCGGCGGCAAGGGCGGAGCGTTCAGCTTCGGCAAGAGCAAGGCCCGCATGCTGGATGAAGCCAGCAACACCATCACCTTTGCCGACGTCGCGGGTTGCGACGAGGCCAAGGAAGAGGTCAAGGAACTGGTGGACTTCCTGAAGGACCCGCAGAAGTTCCAGAAGCTCGGTGGTCGCATCCCGCGCGGCGTGCTGATGGTCGGCCCTCCCGGCACCGGCAAGACGCTGCTGGCCAAGTCGATCGCCGGCGAGGCCAAGGTGCCCTTCTTCACGATCTCGGGTTCCGACTTCGTCGAGATGTTCGTCGGTGTCGGCGCGGCTCGTGTGCGCGACATGTTCGAGCAGGCCAAGAAGAGCGCGCCCTGCATCATCTTCATCGACGAAATCGACGCCGTCGGCCGCCATCGTGGCGCCGGCCTGGGCGGTGGCAATGACGAGCGCGAGCAGACGTTGAACCAGATGCTGGTCGAGATGGACGGCTTCGACACCAACCTTGGCGTCATCGTCATCGCGGCCACCAACCGCCCGGACATCCTGGACCCCGCGCTGCTGCGTCCGGGCCGCTTCGACCGCCAGGTCTACGTGACGCTGCCGGACATCCGCGGCCGCGAGCAGATCCTCAACGTGCACATGCGCAAGGTGCCCATCGGCCAGGACGTCAATGCGTCCATCCTGGCCCGCGGCACGCCGGGCATGAGTGGTGCGGACCTTGCCAACCTCGTCAACGAGGCCGCGCTGTTCGCCGCGCGCCGCAATGCCCGCCTCGTGGAAATGATCGACTTCGAGCGCGCCAAGGACAAGCTCTACATGGGCCCTGAGCGCAAGAGCATGGTCATGACCGAAGACGAGAAGCGCGCCACGGCCTATCACGAGTCCGGCCATGCCGTCGTCGCCGAGCTGCTGCCCGGCACGGACCCGGTCCACAAGGTGACGATCATGCCGCGCGGCCGAGCCCTCGGCGTGACCTGGCAGCTGCCCGAGCGTGACCAGCACAGCCTCTACTTCAAACAGATGCTGAACAGCATCAGCATCATGTTCGGCGGCCGCATCGCCGAGGACCTGTTCGTCAACGACATCTCCACCGGTGCTTCCAACGACTACGAGCGCGCCACCCGCATGGCCCGCGACATGGTCACGCGCTACGGCATGAGCGAGTTGCTCGGCCCGATGGTCTATGCCGAGAACGAGGGCGAAGTCTTCCTTGGCCGCAGCATGACCAAGACGGCCAACATCAGCGAGAGCACGCAGCAGAAGGTCGACGCCGAGATTCGCCGCATCCTCGACGAGCAGTACGCCGTGGCCCAGAACATCCTGGAGACCAACCGTGACAAGGTCGAGACGATGACGGACGCGCTGATGAAGTGGGAAACCATCGATCGCGACCAGATCCTGGACATCATGGCCGGCCGTCCGCCGCGTGCGCCGGACGACAAGCCGACGCCAAGCGGCCCGACCGGTGGTACGCCGCCGGTCAGCACCGACGGCGCTCCGGCCGCGGCCTGATTCCTTCCCCAAACGACGGGCCCGGTTTTTCACCGGGCCCGTTTTCATTGACCGCGCCGTCATGCACTGGCAGACCCGACGTTTCTCGCTGGACCTGAACCGCCCTCGTGTGATGGGCATCGTCAACGTGACGCCCGACTCCTTTTCGGACGGCGGCCGGCATGACGACACCCGCACGGCCATTGCCCACTGCGAGCGTCTGGTCGCCGAAGGGGCCGACATCCTGGACCTCGGCGGCGAATCCACCCGCCCTGGAGCGCCGCGCGTCGATACCGACAGCGAGTGGGCGCGCATTGCCGATGTGCTGGCGGCGGCGGTGACCATGGGCGTGCCGGTTTCGGTCGACACCTACAAGTCCGACGTGATGCGGCGTGCCTTGGACACCGGCGCCGACATCATCAACGACGTGCAGGCGCTGCAGCTGCCCGGCGCGCTCGCCGCCGTCGCCGGCAGCGGCGCCGGCGTCTGCCTGATGCACATGCGCGGAGAGCCGGCGTCGATGATGGATCTGGCGCTCTACGGCGACGTTGTCGGCGAGGTCGGGACTTTCCTGGCCCGGCGTGCCCAGGCGGCGCGGGAGTCGGGCATTCCGGCCGAGTGCATCGTGCTGGATCCCGGCTACGGTTTCGCGAAGAGCGGCGAACACAACCTCCGGCTGCTGGCCGGGCAGCAGCGCCTGGTTGAGCTGGGCTATCCGCTGCTCGTCGGCTGGTCACGCAAGCGCACGCTGGGCGACATCACCGGCCGCGCGGTCGACCAGCGCCTGGCCGGCAGCCTGGCCGCCGCGCTGCGCGCCGTCTGCGCCGGCGCCAAAGTGCTGCGCGTGCACGATGTCGCCGCGACGGTGGACGCCCTCAAGGTTTGGGCCGCCGTCGATGCGGCGACAATTCCGCCCATCAAATAAAAGGAAGAGCTCGATGAGCCGCAAGTATTTCGGGACCGACGGCATTCGAGGCACCGTGGGTCAGGACCCGATCACGCCGGACTTCATGCTGCGCCTGGGTCATGCCGTCGGCCGCGTGCTGCGCAAGACCAGCAAGCGCCCGACGGTGCTGATCGGCAAGGACACGCGCATCTCCGGCTACATGATCGAATCGGCCCTGGAGGCGGGTTTCGCGTCCGCCGGCGTCAACGTGCTGCTGACCGGCCCGCTGCCCACGCCCGGCGTGGCCTACCTCACGCGCGCGCTGCGCCAGGATCTCGGCGTCGTCATCAGTGCCTCGCACAACCCCTTTGCCGACAACGGCATCAAGTTCTTCTCGGCCAAGGGCGAGAAGCTGCCCGACGCCTGGGAGCAGGCCGTCGAGGCCGCGCTGGAAGAGGCTCCGCAGTGGGTGGACTCGGCCAGCCTCGGCCGCGCCAAGCGCCTGGAAGATGCGCGTGGGCGCTACATCGAGTTCTGCAAGAACAGCTTCGGGTCCGACCTGACGCTCAAGGGCCTGAAGATCGTCGTCGATGCTGCCAATGGCGCGGCCTATCACGTGGCGCCGGACGTCTTCCACGAGCTGGGCGCCGAAGTCATCTCCATTGGTTGCAAGCCCGATGGTTTCAACATCAACGCCGGCTTCGGCGCGACGGCACCGGGCGCGCTGGTCGAGGCGGTCAAGGCAAACGGCGCGGACTATGGCGTGGCGCTGGATGGCGATGCCGACCGGCTGCAACTGGTGGACGCCAACGGCCGCCTCTACAACGGCGACGAGCTGCTCTATGTGATGGTGGCGGATCGTCTCAGCCGGGGCCTGCGCGTGCCCGGCGCGGTGGGCACGCTGATGACCAACATGGCCGTCGAGCTGGCGCTGCGTTCGCGCGACGTGGAGTTCGTGCGTGCCAAGGTGGGCGACCGCTACGTGCTGGAAGAACTCGCAGCGCGCGGCTGGCAGCTGGGCGGCGAGGGTTCTGGCCACTTGCTGGCGCTGGACAAGCACACGACGGGCGATGGCATCGTCAGTGCGCTGCTGGTGCTGCAGTCGGTCTGCCGCAGCGGGCGCAGCCTGGCCGAGCAACTGCAGGGCGTCGACCTGTTCCCGCAGACGCTGATCAATGTGCGCCTGGCGGCCGGCCAGGATTGGAAGAGCAGCACCCGCCTGGCGGAAGAGCAGGCGGCCGTGACGGCCGAACTGGGTGACCGTGGCCGGGTGTTGATCCGTGCTTCGGGCACGGAGCCGCTGCTGCGCGTGATGGTCGAGGCGTCGGACGCCGGGCTGGCCCAGCGCTGCGCCCAACGCCTAGTGGATGCCGTGTCGGCTTGAGTCGCGGTGCCGCCAACGACAAAGGCCGCCCTCGGACGGCCTTTTGCCTGTTGCCTGGGATTACTTCCCCAGCAGGGCGCTGGCAGCCAGCGCGATCAGGGACGTGCGACCGATCATGGAGCTCTGGTAGAGATCGAAAACGATGGGCCGGCACTCTAGAAGTGCAATGTGACGCTTGCGTGAGCATCAAATGACGTTGTCACAAAGCGGTTCAAGCGGCTTCCCATCCGGCCTTTGACGCGCTCCAATGCCCGAAGGATGACGTTAGCGGTCACTAATTCGTCACATTGCATCCCTAGGATGCTGAACATCGTCAAACCCGCTCGCGGAAAGGTGTTTCAGATGAACTTTGTCCAAGTCAGCAAGTCGCTCGTGATCGTCACGGGTCTTTTCGGCGCCCAGGTGGCCCTTGCTCAGGACGTGACAGGCGCCGGCGCCACTTTCCCCGCGCCGATCTACGCCAAATGGGCCGACGCCTACAACAAGGCCACCGGCGCTCGCATCAATTACCAATCGGTCGGCTCCGGTGCCGGCATCAAGCAGATCAAGGCCAAGACGGTCGACTTCGGCGCGTCTGACATGCCGCTGAAAGACGAAGATCTGGCCAAGGACGGTCTGGTGCAATTCCCGACCGTCATCGGCGGCGTCGTGCCCGTCGTCAACATCAAGGGTATCGCTGCAGGACAGATCAAGCTGACCGGCTCCGTGCTGGCCGACATCTATCTCGGCAAGATCACGAAGTGGAACGACGCGGCCATCACCGCGCTGAACGCCGGTGTCGCGCTGCCCGACGCCACCATCGCTCCGGTGGCGCGCGCAGACGGCTCGGGCACGACCTTCATCTTCACGAACTATCTGTCCAAGGTCAGCGAAGACTGGAAGAGCAAGGTCGGCGAAGGCACGACGGTCAAGTGGCTGACCGGCACGGCCGGCAAGGGCAACGAGGGCGTCGCCGCCTTCGTGCAGCGTCTGCCCAACTCCATCGGCTACGTCGAGTACGCCTATGTGAAGCAGAACAAGATGACCTACGTTCAGCTGAAGAACAAGGAAGGCCAGTGGGTCACCCCGAGCGATGAAGCCTTCAAGTCTGCCGCTGCCGGCGCCGACTGGAACAAGACCTTCTACCAGATCACGACCGACCAGCCGGGCAAGGCTTCGTGGCCCATCACGAACCCCACGTACATCCTGATGTACAAGGCGCAGGACAAGCCGGCCCAGGCGGCCGCTGCGCTGAAGTTCTTCGAGTGGGCCTACAACAACGGCGACAAGATGGCCGATGAACTGGACTACGTGCCCCTGCCAGCTACCGTGAAGGAACTGGTGCGCAAGCAGTGGACCGACCACATCAAGGACAGCGCCGGCAAGCCCGTCGCCTTCAAGTGAACCCAGGGCGCCATCTGTGCTGATGCAGGCCCGGCTCCGGCCGGGCTTTGTCACATCGAGGGGCGCCATTCCCGTGACCGGACCTTCGGAGGTTCCTTGGCCGCCATCCTTCCAGCCGACAGTGCCAACGCTGATCGCAGCGAACCTCAATCGATGAAACCTCAGCCGCCACGCCGCCGCGTCGCCCCCTGGGCCGACGGTCTCTTCGCCGCACTGGCGCAGGGTGCGGCCTGGCTGACACTGGCCCTGATGGTCGGCATCATCGGCTCTCTCATCGTCGGTGCGTCGCCGGCCCTCAAGGCCTTCGGCCTCGGCTTCCTGACCAGCGCGGAATGGGATCCGGTGCAGGAGAAGTTCGGCGGGCTGGTAATGATCTACGGCACGCTGGCCAGCTCGTTCATCGCGCTGGTCATCGCCGTGCCGGTCAGCTTTGGCATCGCCATCTTCCTGACGGAGCTGTCGCCGAGCTGGTTGAAGCGCCCGCTGGGCATCGCCATCGAGCTGCTGGCCGCCGTTCCTTCCATCGTCTACGGCATGTGGGGCCTGCTGGTGTTCGGCCCCATCCTGGCCACCTTCGTGCAGGCGCCGCTGCAGGCCATGCTGAGCGGCGTGCCCTATCTCGGCTCGCTGGTGTCCGGCCCGCCGGTGGGCATCGGCATCCTGTCGGCCGGCATCATCCTGGCGATCATGATCATCCCCTTCATCGCCTCGGTGATGCGCGACGTCTTCGAGGTCACGCCGCCGATGCTGAAGGAGAGCGCCTATGGCCTGGGTGCGACGACCTGGGAGGTCGTCTCCAGGGTCGTGCTGCCCTACACCAAGACCGGCGTCGTCGGCGGCGTCATGCTCGGCCTGGGCCGCGCGCTCGGCGAGACGATGGCGGTCACCTTCGTCATCGGCAACATGAACCAGCTCAATTCGCTGTCCGTCTTCGAGGCGGCCAACAGCATCACGTCGACGCTGGCCAACGAGTTCGCCGAAGCCGGCGAAGGCCTGCACCAGGCATCGCTGATGTACCTCGGCCTCGTGCTCTTCCTGATCACCTTTGTCGTGCTGTCCATGTCCAAGCTGCTGCTCTCCAGGCTGAAGAAGAGCGAAGGAGCCCGCGCATGACCACCCTCGACGCAGGCCGCCTGGCCATGCATGCCAAGCGCAAGCGGGTGAACGCCGTTGCGCTGGCGCTGTCGCTGGGCGCCATGGCCTTCGGCGTGTTCTGGCTGATCTGGATTCTGTTCGAGACCGTCTATCTCGGCATCGGCGGCCTGACCTTCGCCACCTTCACGCAGATGACGCCACCGCCGCAGGCGGAGGGCGGTGGCCTGGCCAACGCCATCTTCGGCAGCCTCGTCATGGTGGCCCTGGCGACGCTGGTAGGTACGCCCATCGGCATCCTGGCGGGCGTCTATCTCGCCGAGTACGGTCAGAAGACCTGGCTGGGCAGCGCGGTGCGCTTCATCAACGACATCCTGCTGTCGGCACCGTCCATCGTCGTTGGCCTGTTCGTCTACGCCACCGTCGTCGCCAGGCTGAAGAGCTTCTCCGGGCTGGCGGGCGCGCTGGCGTTGGCGCTGCTCGTCATCCCGGTCGTCATCCGCACGACCGAGAACATGCTCAGCCTGGTGCCGAATGCGCTGCGCGAAGCGGCCTACGCGCTCGGCACGCCGAAGTGGAAGGTCATCCTCACCGTCACGCTGAAGGCAGCCCGCGCCGGCGTGCTGACCGGCATCCTGCTGGCCCTGGCCCGCGTGTCGGGCGAGACCGCGCCGCTGCTGTTCACCGCGCTGTCCAACCAGTTCTGGACCAGCGACCTCAGCTCGCCAATGGCCAGCCTGCCGGTCACCATCTTCAAGTTCGCGATGAGCCCCTACGAGAACTGGCAGAAGCTGGCCTGGGCCGGCGTCTTCCTGATCACCATCGGTGTGCTGCTGCTGAATATCGCGGCCCGCGTGCTCTTCAAGAACAAACACTAAGGACCCACCATGGACGCCAAGATCGAAACGCCTGTGGGCGAGCGCGCCAAGCTTTCGGTGCGCAACCTGAACTTCTACTACGGCAGCTTCCACGCGCTGAAGAACATCAACCTCGACATCCCCGAGAAGAAGGTCACCGCCTTCATCGGCCCGTCGGGTTGCGGCAAGAGCACGCTGCTGCGCACGCTGAACCGCATGTTCGAGCTCTACCCCGAGCAGCGCGCCGAAGGCCAGATCCTGCTCGACGGGGAGGACATGCTGTCCAGCGGCGAGGACGTCTCCCTGGTGCGCGCCAAGGTCGGCATGGTTTTCCAGAAGCCCACGCCGTTCCCGATGTCCATCTACGACAACATCGCCTTCGGCGTGCGCCTGTTCGAGACGCTGCCCCGCGTGGAGATGGACGAACGCGTCGAATGGGCGCTGAAGAAGGCCGCCCTCTGGACCGAGGTGAAGGACAAGCTCAACCAGAGCGGCTCCGGCCTCTCCGGCGGCCAGCAGCAGCGCCTGTGCATCGCACGTGGCATCGCCATCAAGCCCGAAGTGCTGCTGCTCGACGAGCCCTGCTCGGCGCTGGACCCGATCTCCACCGGCAAGATCGAAGAGCTCATCCACGAGCTCAAGAGCGACTACACCGTCGCCATCGTGACGCACAACATGCAGCAAGCCGCGCGCTGCTCGGACTACACGGCCTACATGTACCTCGGCGACCTCATCGAGTTCGGCCCCACGGCCGAGCTCTTCATGAAGCCCAAGCGCAAGGACACCGAGGACTACATCACCGGCCGCTTCGGCTAAGAAGCTGTGACCGAACCCCACACACCCGCTCATCCCGCCGCGACGCCGCCACTCGGCGTTGCAAATGCTCGCCGTAACCTGAGCTACGGCTGCGCTTTGCGCCTTGATTGGCGCCGCCGCGACGGCCTGCTCGGCCGCGCGGGATTCAGTCACAGCTTCTCAAGGAGGACGGCATGACAGACAAGCATCTCTCGACCCAGTTCGACGCCGAGCTCAGCGGCATCTCCACGCGCGTGCTCGAAATGGGCGGTCTCGTGGAAGCCCAGGTGGCCCAGGCCGTGCAGGCTCTCAGCGATTTCTCGGCCGAGTCGGCCGACGAGGTCCTGGCCCGCGAGGGCCGCGTGAACATGATGGAAATCGAGATCGACCGCGACCTCTCCACCATCATCGCGCGCCGCCAGCCGACCGCCCGCGACCTGCGCCTGCTGATCGCCATCTCCAAGAGCATCGCCAACCTCGAGCGCGTCGGCGACGAGGCTGCGCGCATCGCCCGCACCGTGCAGCGCCTGGTGTCCAGCGGTGTCTCCAGCCGCATGCGCGTGCCCATGTCCGACCTCGCCTTCGAGGCCGAACTCGCTACCGGCCAACTGCGCAAGGCGCTGGATTCCTTCGCCCGGCTGGACGTGGAGCGTGCGCTGGATGTGCTCAAGCACGACGACGAGATCGACAAGGAGTTCGACGGCCTGCTGCGCAAGCTCATCACCTACATGATGGAAGACCCGCGCACCATCTCCTCGTCCATCGACCTCGTCTTCGTCGCCAAGGCCATCGAGCGAGTCGGCGACCACGCCAAGAACCTGGCTGAGGTCGTCATCTACGTGGTCAAGGGTCAGGACGTCCGGCACAACTCGCCGGAAGCCGTCGAGACCATGGTCCGTTGAACAAGGGAGCGAACCAATGAGTCGAATCCTGGTGGTGGAAGACGAGTCGGCGATCGCCGAGCTGATCTCCATCAATCTGCGCCATGCCGGTTTCGAGGTCACCCTCGCCGCCAGCGCGACTGCGGCCCAGTACGAAGTGGACCGCGTGCTGCCCGACCTCGTCGTGCTGGACTGGATGCTGCCCGGCCAGAGCGGCGTGGCGCTGGCCCGCCAGTGGCGCGGCGCGGCGCGCACGAAAGAGCTGCCCATCATCATGCTGACGGCGCGCGCCGAGGAAGGCGACAAGATCGCCGGCCTGGACGCGGGTGCCGACGACTACGTCACCAAGCCCTTCTCGACCAATGAGCTGCTCGCGCGCATCCGTGCCGTGCTGCGCCGCAAGGCCCCCGAGGCGCTGGACAGCGCCGTCGAGGTCGGCCCGCTGCTGCTGGACCCGGGCACGCGCCGCGTCAGCCGTGAAGGCGTCGAGGTCAAGCTCGGCCCCACCGAGTTCCGCCTGCTGCATTTCTTGATGACGCACCCCGAGCGCGTGCACAGCCGTTCGCAACTGCTGGACCGCGTCTGGGGCGACCATGTCTTCATCGAGGAGCGCACCATCGACGTCCACGTCAAGCGCCTGCGCGAGGCGCTGGAACGCGTGCAGTGCGCGCGCATGATCGAGACCGTTCGCGGTGCCGGCTACCGCCTGACCCAACAGAGCAGCGCGCTCTCCGCCTGAGTTCCGCCCCGCGTTCATGACCTGGTTGTTGCCTCGGTTGCTGATGGCCTTCGGGGCCGCGTTGTTCGGGTTTGTCATTGGCGTCGCGGTCCACGCGGTCACCGGCTTCCAGGGGCTGGGTCTGGGCATCGGCACCGTTGCCGGCGTCGGCATGCTGCTGCTCGTCGACGCGGTACGCGGCCACCGGCTGCTGCGCTGGCTGCGCGGCAACCAGCAGGACAACGCGCCGCGCGACACGGGCTTGTGGGGCGAACTGGGCTACCGCGTAGAGCGCGCGATGCGCGACAGAGACCGTGCCGTGGCGCGCGGCCGGCTGGAGCTGGAGCAGTTCCTGTCCGCCATCGAAGCCTCGCCCAACGGCGTGCTGATGCTGGACGCGCAGGAACACATCCTCTGGTGCAACCGCGTCGCCGCCGACCATTTCGCGCTCGATCCCAAGCGCGACCTGCAACAGCGCATCACCAACCTCGTGCGCGCGCCCGCCTTCGTCGCCTACCTGCAGGCCGGCCGTTTCGGCGAGCCGCTGGTGCTCGGCAACGGCCGCGGCCCGGGCACGCTCTCCATCATCGTGCGCGAGTACGGCGAAGGCCAGCGCCTGGTGCTGTCACTGGACATCACCGAGCGGCTGCGCTCCGAGGCGATGCGGCGGGACTTTGTCGCCAATGTCTCACACGAGATCCGCACGCCGCTGACCGTGCTGGCCGGGTTCATCGAGACGCTGCACTCGCTGCCGTTGACGGCCGTCGAGCGCGAACGCGTGCTCGTGCTGATGACGCAGCAGACCCAGCGCATGCAGACGCTGGTGTCGGACCTGCTGACGCTCGCCCAGCTCGAAGGCAGCCCTCGCCCCGCGCCGGACCGCTGGGCCAGCCTGGACGGCCTGCTGATGCGTATCGCGGCGGACGCCGACGTGCTGTCGGCTGGGCGCCACCGACTGCGCCTCAAGCCGGAGACCGGCGTCGAGCTCGCCGGCATCGAGAGCGAGTTGCTCAGCGCCATCGCCAACCTGGTGACCAACGCCGTGCGCTACACGCCGGACGGCGGCGACATCGAGCTGGTCTGGCGCCAGCTGGACGACGGCAGCGGCGAATTGATCGTTATCGACACCGGCCCGGGCATTGCGCGCGAGCACATCCCGCGCCTGACCGAGCGCTTTTACCGCGTCGACGGCAGCCGCTCGCGCGAGACCGGCGGCACGGGTCTGGGCCTGTCCATCGTCAAGCACGTCATGCAGCGCCATGGTGGCGAGCTGCTGATCCAGAGCGACGTCGGCAAGGGCTCGCGCTTTCGCCTGGTCTTCCCGGCCGCGCGCGTGCGCCAGGCCAGCGATTCGGCGCTGGGCGACGAGGCCGCCTTCAGCGTCGGCGTGCTGTCAGACCACTGAGCATCACTGGCGCTGCAGCAGCACGAGGCCGGCGCTGCCGCTGCGGTCGGTCGGCCGCTTCACTTGCGCGACGACGCGCCAGCCCAGGGGCGTCGGCTGACCGGTACTGATGACGGCGTGGCTGCAGCTCGAGGCGTTCAACGAGCCGCGGCCCTGCACCTGCCAGCCACCGTGCCATTCCAGCGCGGCCAGCGTCGCCAGGTTCTGACCCGGCGCGGCCAGGCATTGCGTGTCGGCCGGCATGCGTGCCTTCAGGCGTTCGACCAGAGGCGCCAGGCTGCGCGCGTAATCCAGGGGCGGCAGCAGCAGGCTCATGACCAGCAACCAGCCCAGGGCGACGCCCCCCGAAGGCAGCGCCAGGCTCTTCCACAGGGCGTGACGGTGGCGGGCGGTGCGCCAGCGCACGAGGGCCAGCCAGGACAGTGTCGCGGCGACGGCGAGCAGCAGGGCCAGCACATTGAAGCGAGGCGTAAAGCCTTCCGCCAGGCGGCGCAGATTGGCCAGCGGCTGTGCCGGCCAACCGGTGTGCATGGACAGGTAGTAGAGCCAGAAGAACAGGGCCGAGGCGCTGAAGAAGAACACCGAGAACCAGTCCACGGCGGCCGAGAAACCGCGGCTCAGCGTCGGCAGCGCGAAGGCGGCCAGGATGGCCAGCGAAGGCAGGGCCAGCAGCAGCGCGCGGTCCGAACCGTCCATGCCAATGCAGGCGGCCAGCGGCACGAGCAGGGCAATGGCCGGCACGGTGATGTGGCGGCGCAGGCCGTGGCGGCGCCAGCGCCACAGCGTCCACAGCGCCAGCGGCCCGGCCGGCCAGCAGAACCAGGCCAGCAGGCTCAGCAGCGAGCCCAGCTGTATGCCCGGCTGCATACGCCAGGCCCAGCCGTTGAAGGCCCAGGCGGCCAGCACGGCCAGCGTCAGCGCGCCCAGCAGCCAGGTGCGCTGGTTCTTGGCCTCGTCATAGCTGGAGCGGTGGTTGAGCAGCACGCCAAGCAGGCCCAGCGCGCAGGCCACCGTCGGCGCGCCGCTGGCGGCCAGCACGGGCAGGGCGATCAGCACCGCGGCGCGCGAGCGGCCGCGCTTGAACGGTGCCGCCGCGAGGCCGTAGAGGTAGACGGACACCGCCAGCAGCTGCACCAGCTCTGGCGTCGTCTCGTGGCCGAGCTGCAGCAGGCCCAGCGACGCCATCAGCGCCAGCAGCGCGCCGTCGGCAAGCGCCCGGGCGTAATCGACGGCCTGGGCCTCGCCGCCGAAGGCAAAGGCCACCGGCTGGGCGGCCTCGGTGCGGGCCAGGTGGAAGCAGGTGTACCAGACGGCGACCAGCACGCCGACCAGCACGAAGGCATAGGGCAGGCGGGCGGCGACGGGCGCGTCCAGGAAGGGCAGGGCCTTGATCGCCAGCGCGCCCAGCCAGTAGGGCAACGGGCCGCCGTCCGCCGGGATGCCGGCGATGGTCGGCTGCCACCAGGGCGCGTGGCCCTGGGCGATGTTGACCATGAAGCCGAAGGATGTCAGGTCGGCGTTGCGCCAGGGATCGCGGCCGAACAGGCCGGGCAGCACATAGGCCGCGCACAGCAGCAGCAAGGCCAGGCGCGGCAGGCGCTCGACGCCGCGCTCGGCAACGATGGCGGGGGTGGGAAGATTCACGCGCGGTGGTTGGGGCTCGGGGGGGCGGCAGGCATGATGCCGTCAAACGGCCGCCGCAAAGGCAAAAGGGCGAGTGCAGTGCGGCAAGAAAACAAAAAGGGCAGCCTGGGCTGCCCTTTGTCGTTGGCGCGGCGAGACGCCGCCAAGCCAATTACTTCTTGATGCCGACGCGAGCGAACTTGTTGCGGAACTTCTCGACGCGACCGCCGAGGTTGTCGATGCTCTTTTGCGTGCCCGTGTAGAAGGGGTGCGACTCGCTGGTGGTTTCCAGCTTCACCAGCGGCAGCTTCTTGCCGTCCAGCTCGATCATTTCCTTGGTCTGGACGGTCGAACGCGTCACGAACTGGAAACCGTTGGACTGGTCGACGAACACGACGTCGCGGTAGTTGGGGTGAATGCCGTCTTTCATGGGAACCTCTTGGCTTGGGTCGGGAGCCACGTCGCGCAAGATCTTGCGTTGCGACGCACTTTCCGGGGTGTCAGGGCGGAAAACCCGCGATTCTAGCGGGTTTCCTGGCGGTTTGGCTAGTTTCGGGCTGAAGTTACCCGCCACGCCGCATCATGTCGAAGAAGTCATGGTTGTTCTTCGACGCCTTCATCTTCTCGAGGATGAACTCCATCGCCTCGATCTCGTCCATGTTGTAGAGCAGCTTGCGCAGGATCCAGCTCTTTTGCAGGATCTCCGGCTTCAGCAGCAGCTCCTCGCGGCGCGTGCCGGACTTGTTGATCAGCAGCGACGGGTAGACGCGCTTCTCGGCCATGCGGCGATCCAGATGGATTTCGCAGTTGCCGGTGCCCTTGAACTCTTCGTAGATCACCTCGTCCATCTTGGAGCCGGTGTCGATCAGCGCGGTGCCGATGATGGTCAGCGAGCCGCCTTCCTCGATGTTGCGCGCCGCGCCGAAGAAGCGCTTGGGGCGCTGCAGCGCGTTGGCGTCCACGCCGCCGGTCAGCACCTTGCCGGAGCTGGGCAGCACGTTGTTGTAGGCGCGGGCCAGGCGGGTGATCGAGTCCAGCAGGATGATCACGTCCTTCTTGAGCTCCACCAGGCGCTTGGCGCGCTCGATGACCATCTCGGCCACCTGCACGTGGCGGGCGGCGGGCTCGTCGAAGGTTGAGCTGATGACCTCGCCGCGCACGGTGCGGATCATCTCGGTCACTTCCTCGGGGCGCTCGTCGACGAGCAGCACGATGAGGTGGCAGTCCGGATGGTTGGCCACCAGCGCGTGCGCGAGGCTCTTCATCATCTCGGTCTTGCCCGTCTTGGGCTGCGACACGATGAGGGCGCGCTGGCCTTTGCCCAGGGGCGCCACCAGGTCGATGATGCGACCGGTGATGTTCTCGTCGCCCTTGTAGTTCTCACGCTCGAGCTTGAACTGCTCCTTGGGAAACAAGGGCGTCAGGTTCTCGAACATGATCTTGTTCTTGCTCTCCTCCGGCGTCTGGTTGTTGACGCGGTCGACCTTGACCAGAGCAAAGTAGCGCTCGCCGTCCTTGGGCACGCGCACTTCGCCTTCCACCAGATCACCGGTGTGCAGGTTGAAACGGCGGATCTGGCTGGGCGACAGGTAGATGTCGTCCGTGGAGGCCATGTAGCTGGCCTCGATCGAGCGCAGGAAGCCGAAGCCGTCTGGGAGCACTTCGAGCACGCCATCGCCGAAGACCTGCTCGCCAGCCTTGGCGCGCTTCTTCATGATGGCGAACATCAGTTCCTGCTTGCGCAGGCGGGTGACGTTGTCGATCTCCAGCTCCTCGCCCATCTGGATGAGGGCGGAAACGTGGAGCGCTTTGAGTTCGGAAAGATGCATGGGTGAACACCCGTCAGGGGCCGCAGCGCCAGCCAAGGCGCTTGCGGCGTTGTCACGGCCGCCCCAGAAAAGGACCGAATGGCTATCGCTCAAACGGCGAGCGACGCAGATTCGACGACTAACTCAGTGGTGGGAGGGGGAGCCGAGTCCACGCTGGCTGGGCACTCATGTGCCCGGGGCGTGTTGGCTTTGGCTGCTGCAGCGAGGCGCCGGGAGGCGCAGAAATCGCCGCAGCAGTTGGACGCGATTATAGGTTCGCGTCGAGGAATGCGGTCAACTGGGCCTTGGAGAGGGCGCCGACCTTGGTCGCAGCGAGCTGGCCGTCCTTGAACAGCATCAGCGTCGGGATGCCGCGGATGCCGAACTTGGCGGGCACTTCACGGTTCTCGTCGACGTTCATCTTGGCGATCTGCAGCTTGTCACCGTAACCGGTGGCCACCTCATCCAGGATGGGCGCGATCATCTTGCAGGGACCGCACCATTCGGCCCAGTAGTCGACCAGCACCGGCTTGCCGGACTGGATGACGTCGGCGTCGAAGGACGCGTCGGAAACATGCTTGATCAATTCGCTGCTCATGGGAGGGTTCCTTGGCCTCAAAGGGTTGACGGTCACCGCGGGGGCGCCGTCCGAATAGGCAAAATGATTGTGACATAGCCACTTTTGCCCGGACGGTCGCGAGGGTGACCGAAACGATGGCAGACATCAGGGCGGGAGGCCCCATTTGCAAGCCCTGAAGCAAGCCTTGAACCTGGGCCTCGCGCCCGGCGAAGACATCGACAGCTTCTGGCGCCGCGTCGCCGGCACCTGCGCCGACTGGCTGGCCGGCGAAGGCGCCGCGCTGCGCGACGCCGTGCTGCTGCTGCCCTTTGCCCAGCAGCTCGCGCCGGCGCGACGTGCCTTCCTGGCCCGCGGCGGCTGGCAGCCGCGCATCACGACCAGCCACAGCCTGGCCTCGGCCCTGGGCCCCAGCGCACTGGCCGCGCCCGACCAGCTTTCAGGCGACGCTGCCATCGACGCCTTCACCGCCGACCGGCTGCTGGCCGACCAGAGCTGGGTGCAGCCGCTCAAGCGCAGCAACCCGCGCGACTACCGTGTCGCGTTGGCTCGGCTCGTCGATACCGCCCAGGCCCTGGCCCGTGCCGCCGCCCAGGTCCCGCCGCAGGACCGGCCCGCCTTTCTCGATGCCGCCCGTCAGCGCCTCGCGGCCCTGGAGGCCGGCCCGGGCCTGCTGGAGCGGGCACTGGCCCAGGTCGCGCTGGCCTGGGTTGCCGCCGACGAACGCCGCCCCGCCACCGACACCTTGTTCGCACTGCAGCCCAGCGCCTGGATCTGGCTGCGCGCCGGCGGGCCGGACCCGCTGTCCCTGGCCCTGCTTGCCCAGGCCGGTGGCGTGCCCACGCTGTGCCTCAATGCCGACTTGGACCTCGACCAGGCATGGACCGGTTTCACGCCCACGGCACGGGTCGAGGAGGCCGTGGCGCCGGACTTCGAGACGCTGGCCGAGCAGACCGCCACGGCCGTCATCCAGCACCTCAACGCCGGCCGGCGGCCGGTCGCGCTGCTGGCCCAGGACCGTGTCGTCGTCCGCCGCGTGCGAGCGCTGCTGGCGCGCCAGGGCGTGCCGGTGCACGACGAGACCGGCTGGACGCTCGCGACGACGCCCGCCGCGGCCGCCGTCATGGCCTTGCTGCGCGCCGCACTGGCCGGCGGCGCGGTGGACGACTGGCTGGCCTGGCTGAAGTCGTCGCTGGCCGCTGGCTGGGACGCCGAGGGCCTGGTCGACCTGGAGTCGCGTTGTCGCCGCTTTGGCTGGCGCCAGGCGGCACAGCTGGACGCAGCCACGCTGCCGTCGGGCGCGAGCGCGGTCTGGCAGCGGGCGCGCCGCCAACTGGAACCCTTGGCTGGCGGCGCGCGCAGCCTGGGCGGCTGGCTGGTCGCCCTGGGGCAGGCGCTGAACGGGCTCGGTCCGCTCGCCGAGGTCGAGGGCGGCGAGGCCTTGCTGGAGACGCTTTGGCTCTCGCGCAACCCCTGGGCGGGCAGCGCCCACGAAGCGGCGCTGGCGCAGACGCGGCTGCGGCCCGACGAGTTCCTGGCCTGGGTGGACGAGGCATTGGAGGCCGCTCAGTTCGAGCCGGTCGAGGAGGGCGGCGTGGCCGAAGTCGTCATCACGCCGCTGGCCAGGGCCATGCTGCGGCCCTTCGGCGCCGTCGTGCTGCCCGGCGCGGATGCGGCCACGCTGGGACCGGTCAACCCGCAGGCCGGGCTGCTGGCCGATGCCGACGCCGCGGCCCTCGGCCTGCCCAGCCTGGCCGAACGGCGCGAGGCCGAGGCGCTGGCCTTCGCCCAGCTGCTGCGCATGCCGGTGCTGACGCTGCTGCGCTGCGCCTTCGCCGGCGCCGAGCCGCTGCCGCCCAGCCCGTTGCTGGAGCGCCTGGCCGGTGCCGCGGCGGGTGCCGGCCTGCCGCCCTGGGTCGACGCCCGCGAGCCGCTGGCCCTCGAGCCCCAGCCCCAAAGCCGGGCCGCCGCGGATGCCGCCGGCCGCCTGCCGGCCGCCCTGAGTGCCAGCGCCATCGACGCGCTGCGCAACTGCCCCTACCAGTTTTTCAGCCGCGTGCTGCTGGGCCTGCGCGAGGCCGATGAGCTGGAGCAGGAGGCGACCAAGCGCGACTACGGCACCTGGCTGCACGCGGTGCTGAAGCGCTTCCACGAGTCGCGCGAAGGCGGTGACGACGAGGCGGCCCTGCGCGCCGCGGCCGAGGCCGAGCTGGCGGGGCTGGACGCCACCGACTTCCTGCCCTTCACGGCCGCCTTCGAGCGCCTGCGTCCGCTCTACCTGGCCTGGCTGGCGGAGGTCGAGGCCGGTGGCCAGCACTACGCGGCCGGTGAGGTGGACCGCGATTGCCGGCCCTTCGCAGCGCCGCTGGACGGGCTGCTGCTCAAGGGCCGCATCGACCGCATCGACGACGCCGCCGGCCAGACCTGGCTGCTCGACTACAAGACCGGCGATGCCAAGGCGCTGAAGGACAAGCTTGCCAATCCGCTGGAGGACACCCAGCTCGCCACCTACGCGCTGCTGATGGGCGCCGAGCCCGGTCTGCGGGCGGCCTACGTGGTGCTGGACGATGGCAAGGGCATTGCGCTGCTGCCGCACGAGCAGGTCGGCGATACCGCGCTGGCGCTGCGTGACGGGCTGCAGGCCGACCTCACTGCCCTGCGCGCCGGCGCCTCGCTGACGGCGCTGGGCGAGGGCCGGCTCTGCGATTTCTGCGAAGCCCGCGGGCTGTGCCGCAAGGACGACTGGAGCGCCCCATGAGTGCGTCTGCCGAACTCGCCTACTGGGCCGATGGCCAGCGCATCCCGCGCGAGGACTTCTACGCACTGGCCTGCGACCCGGCGCGCAGCATCGTCGTCGAGGCCTGTGCCGGCGCGGGCAAGACCTGGATGCTGGTGTCGCGCATCCTGCGTGCGCTCCTCGAAGAGGGCGAATCCGCCTGCGAGCCGCACGAGATCCTGGCCATCACCTTCACCAAGAAGGCCGCCGGCGAAATGCGCGAGCGGCTCGACCAATGGCTCGAGCAGTTCGCCGAACGCAGCCCCGAGGAACTGGTGCGCGAACTGGTGATCCGCGGCGTCGAGCCCGATGCCGCGCGTGCCGCCGTGCCGCGCCTGCAAGGCCTCTACAGGCGCCTGCTCGAAGGCGGCCGGCCGGTGCAGTTCCGCACCTTCCACGCCTGGTTCGCGGGCCTGCTGCGCAATGCGCCGCTGGCGGTGCTGCGCGAACTCGGCCTGCCCGCGAACTACGAACTGCTCGAGGACGATGCCGAGGCGCGCTCGCGGACCTGGCGCCCCTTCTTCCAAGCGGTGACGGCCGACAAGGAGGCGCTGGCCGACTACTACGCCGTCGTCGCCACCTACGGCCGGTCGCAGACCGCCAAGGCCCTGGGCGAAGCGCTCACGCGCCGGGTCGAGTTCTCGC
>JAEKLF010000347.1 GCA_019509985.1 Burkholderiales bacterium
GGCACCGTGCTGTTCGGCCGCCTGCACGGCAGCACCGGCGCGCAGCGCACGCTGGGCATGTTCCTGAACACGCTGCCGCTGCGCCTGCGCCTGGACTCGCTCAGCGTGCACGCCGCCGTGCGCCACACCCAGCAGCAGCTGGCTCAGTTGCTGCACCACGAGCACGCCACGCTCGCGCTGGCCCAGCGCTGCAGCGGCGTGGCCGCCGCCGCGCCGCTGTTCACCGCGCTGCTGAACTACCGCCACGTCGGCGGCAGCTCCGTGCTCGCGCCCAACGCGCAGGCCGCTTGGCAGGGCGTGCACACCCTGCACTCACAGGAGCGCACCAACTATCCCTTCAGCATTTCGGTCAACGATGCGCACGAGGACTTCTCCCTGAGCGTGCAGGTCGATCAGCAGCTCGACCCCGAGCGCGTGGGCACCTTCATGCTGCAGGCGCTGGCGCAATTGGCCCACGCCCTCGCGCACGCGCCGCACACGCCGCTGCGCCAGATGCAGTTGCTGCCCGAGACCGAGCAGGCCCAGTTGCTGGCCTTCAATGCCACCGAGGCCGCCGCCCCCCGCTGGCACTCCATCACGCAGGCCTTCGCGGCACAGGTCCACCTGTGCCCGCAGGCCGTGGCACTGGTCGATGGGGAGCTCTCGCTCAGCTACGCCCAGCTCGATGCGCATGCCACCGAGCTTGCGCACCGGCTGCGCGCCTCCGGCGTGGGTCCAGGGCAGTTCGTGGCCACGTTGTTGCCGCGAAGCGCAGCCCTGGTCATCGCCGAGTTGGCCGTCCTCAAGGCCGGCTCGGCCTATGTGCCCGTCGACACGGAGCTGCCGGAGAGCCGTCAGGCGCTCCTGCTGGGCAGTTGCCGCGCCTCGGCGTTGCTGCACCTGCCTGAGCTGTGCCCGGCCTGGGCCGAGCTGCCGTGCCTGGCCGTGGACCTGGCACGGCCCGTGGATCCGGCCCGGGTCCCTGCACTGGATCTGCCGGGCACAGGCCCGGAGAGCGCCGCCTATGTGATGTTCACCTCTGGCTCCAGCGGCGTGCCCAAGGCCGTGGTGGTGCCTCATCGGGGCGTCCTCAACCTCGTGCTGGAGCCCGACTACGCCACATGGCGCAGTGATGACC
>JAEKLF010000348.1 GCA_019509985.1 Burkholderiales bacterium
GTGAGCTCGGCCTCGTCCGCGGCCGCCATCACCACCATGTTGGGCAATGTGCACAGGTAAGCGAGGTCGAACGAACCGGCATGCGTCGCCCCGTCCGCCCCGACCAGGCCTGCACGGTCCATCGCGAAGCGGACCGGCAGATTCTGGATCGCGACATCGTGCACGACCTGATCGTAGGCGCGCTGCAGGAAGGTCGAATAGATCGCGCAGAACGGCTTCATCCCCTGCGCGGCGAGCCCCGCCGCGAAGGTCACCGCATGCTGCTCGGCGATGCCGACGTCGAAGCTGCGCTCGGGGAAAGCGTGCGCGAAGCGGTCGATGCCGGTCCCGCCCGGCATCGCGGCGGTGATCGCGCAGATGCGGTCGTCAGCCTGCGCCTCGCGCACGAGCTGGTCGGCGAAGACGTTCTGGTAGGCCGGCGGGCCCGACGGCGCCTTGGCCTGCTCGCCCGAGACGATGTCGAACTTCTGCACGCCATGATATTTGTCGGACGCCGCCTCGGCCGGGCCATAGCCCTTGCCCTTCTTGGTCACGACATGGACCAGGATCGGGCCTTCGGACGCGTCGCGGACATTCTCGAGCACCGGGATCAAATGGTCGAGATTATGGCCGTCGACCGGGCCGACATAATAAAAGCCCAGTTGCTCGAACAAGGTGCCGCCCATCGCCATGCCGCGCGCGAACTCGTCGGTCTTGCGCGCGGCGTCGTGCAAGGGGCGCGGCAGCCGCCGCGCGATCCGCTTGGCGATGTCGCGGATCGACAGGAACGGCTTCGACGAGACCAGCCAGGCGAGATAGGCCGACAAGCCCCCGACCGGCGGCGCGATCGACATGTCGTTGTCGTTCAGGATCACGATCAGCCGGTTGCCCGCGGCCTCGGCATTGTTCATCGCCTCATAGGCCATGCCCGCCGACATCGCGCCATCGCCGATGATCGCGATCGCCTTGCCCGGCTTGCCCGAGAGCTTGTTGGCGGTCGCGAAGCCCAAAGCCGCCGAGATCGAGGTCGACGAATGCGCCGCCCCGAACGGATCATAGTCGCTCTCCTGGCGCCGGGTGAAGCCCGACAAGCCCCCACCCTGGCGCAGCGTGCGGATGCGGTCGCGCCGCCCGGT
>JAEKLF010000070.1 GCA_019509985.1 Burkholderiales bacterium
GCCATGACCTTGAGCCGCGACACCAGTTGTTCGGCCACCTGCGCGCTCTCGACCTGGCGCACCAGGGCCATCACGCCATCGACGCGGAAACGGATCACCGCGCCGCGGGCCGTGCATTCGATATGGATGTCGGACGCCGTGTCCTGCAGCGCGTCGTAGATGGTCGCGTTGAGCAGGCGCACGACCGGGCTGGCCTGCTCGGACAGAGCCAGCGCCGACAGCTCGTCGGTTTGAGCCTGGCCCTCGACCGCCGCGAGGGCGTCCTCGACATCGGACAGCGCGCGAAAATCCGCCTCGCCGGCGCCGAGGAAATGCGTCACGGCCTCGGCCGAGCAGCGCTGCCAGCCCACCGGCGCATCCAGCCGCGACTCGACGCTCTGCAGCAGCATGCCGTCCAGCTCGCGCTCGGCCAGCAGCACGCGGCGGTCAGCGGCGCCCACGGCCAGCACGGCGCGCCAGCGCTGCGCCTGGGCCTGCGGCCATTGCTCGAAGTCGAGGTGCCAGGGGCCTTGCTCGGCCGGCAGCCAGTCCGCCAGCGTTGTCGTCATTGCACCTGCTCCACCAGCTGGAAGATCGGCAAATACATCAGCACGATGATTCCGCCGATCAGCACGCCCATGATGAGCATCAGCGCCGGGTTCACGAGGCGTGACAGCAGGTCGGTCAGCCGCGCGGCCTCTTCGTCGTGGAAGGCCGCGGCGCGCTCCAGCATGCTCGCGACCTCGCCGCTGCGCTCGCCGACGCGCAGCATGCGGCGCGCGACCGGCGTGGCGAGATCCTGGGCATCGAAGGCGGTGGACAGGCGCTCGCCGCGCTCGATCTGCGCGGCTGCGGCCTGCACGGCCTCACGCCAGGGGGCGGCGACCACATCGACCACGATCTTCAACGCCGCCAGCGCCGGCACGCCCGAGGCCAGCAGCATCGCCAGCGAACGGTACAGCCGCGCCAATGCCAGCACGCGCAGGCGCGGGCCCAGGCCCGGCAGCGTCCACAGCGCGGCATGGGCTCGCTGGCGCACGACGGGCTGGCGCAGCAGCGCAAAGATCACGAAGGCGACGGCCGCGATGCCGCCGATGACCAGGCCGGGATGCGCACCGGCCGTCTGCCCGAACTCGATCAGCACGCGGGACGCCCAGGGCAGGTCGCCGCGGGTCTGCTCCAGGATGCCGGCGAAGCGCGGCAACACGTAGAGCAGCAGGAAGAGGATGACGAGCGAGCCGACGCCGAGCAGCATCAGCGGGTAGACGAGCGCGGCGACGAGGCGCGAGCGCAGCATGTCGACCCAGCCGAGATAGCGGGCGTGCTGGGCCAGCGCGGTGGAGAGCTGGCCGGTGCGCTCGTTGGCGGCGACGATGGCGCACAGCAGTTCGTCGAAGGCCTGGGGCTGCTGGCGCAATGCCATCGACAGCGGCTGGCCCTGCTCGATCTGCGCGATGACGGCGTCCAGCGCCGCGCGCACGCCGGGCTGGCCTTCCTTCTCGCGCAGCGTGTTCAGGGCTTCCAGCAGCGCGATGCCGGCGTCCAGCAGCACCGCGAGTTCCTGGCTGAACAGCTGCAGCGGAAAGCGGGCGTTGCGCCGCCAGGGTTTCGCGCTGTCGCTCGCGGCGATTTCCCGCGCCTCCAGCACATGCTGCGGCGGCACGCCCAGCACCGCGGCCACGGCGGCGCGGTCGGGCGCTTCGACGCGCTCGGTGCTGACGGCGCCCGCACGCAGCACGCGGGTCTGGAACTGCGGCACGGCGGTCAGCGCCGCGCGGCCGCCCGAAGGCGCTGACGGGCTTCCTCGAGGGGCAGAGAGCGAAGCGAGCGTGGGGGCCACATGTCCGGCTACCAGGAAGTGAGGTCGGCGTCCTCGCCCTCGCCGCCCGGGCGGCCGTCGCGGCCGAAGGACAGCAGGTCGTATTCGCCATGTTCGCCCGGCGCGCGGTACTGGTAGTCGTTGCCCCAGGGATCCTTGGGCAGTGCCTTGGCCAGATACGGCCCAGCCCACTTCGGCTCGTCGGCCGGCTTGGTGTTCAGCACCGCCAGGCCCTGCTCGGTGCTCGGATAGTGGCCGACGTCGAGGCGGTACTGGTCCAGCGCCTTGGTCAGCGCGTCGATCTGGGCCTTGGCCGCCTTGACTTCGCTCTTGCCGATCTGGCCGAAGAACTTGGGGCCGACATAGCCCGCGAGCAAGCCGATGATGACCATGACGACGAGCAGTTCAAGCAGCGTGAAGCCGCGGGTGCGGACGGGAGAGGATCGGGACATGGTCGGGCGGGGTACAGCGGGAGGGCGACTGTTCATCGGCGGGCGGCGCCCGGCAATCGGGATTTGACCGACCCGCATTCTCAGGGGACGGCCGTGACGGTTCGTTCCGGCCCGGTCACGACGACTGCGCCAGCGTGCAGGTATTGGCGGCGTTGTCCGGGCAAGGCCCCTGCCAGCGGATCTGCGCGGCCGCGGCCGGCGGCAGCGGTGAGCGGCCGTCCAGCGGCTGGCCACGCGTGCCGGTGAATTCGGCCAGCGTGGTCCAGGTCGTGCCGCCGGCCAGGCGGTACTGCAGGGTGTAACGGCTGCCGGGGCGCAGGCTGCGTGTCTTGATCTGGTATTCGCCGGCGACGATGGCAAAGCTCGGCGTGTCACGGAAGGGCTGGGCCAGCGGTTCGCCGACGAACAGGCCCTGACCCGGCCATTGCACGGCCTTCCAATAGGCCTCGATGGCCGTCGCGCCGCGCCAGTACTGGTCGATGAGTACCGACGCGCGCGAGAACTTCTGCTGCAGGTTGCAGGGCTCTTCCACCGTGCCGTAGCTGGCCGTCGCGCCGGCGTCCAGCCAGGCGGTGATGGGCATTTGGCCGTTGCCGTTCGGCAGGTGGCCGCCCGTGGAGGTCAGCGTGTCGGCCAGCGCGCCGGGACGAAACTGGATCGTCGACAGATTGGCGACACTGGCGAGCCCCGTCAGGTAGAAGAGCACGTCGCTTTTGCCGGACAGCGAATTGGCGCTGGCCGGGCCGAGGACGTTGTCCACGTCGTTCAGCTTCAGCGCGCTGCCCCAGGCCGCGGGCAGCGACGAGAAGTCCGTCCAGCGCACGCTGCGGTCGCTGTCGGTCGTGCGCACCAGCCAGCCGTCGCCCGCCGGCAGCGTCGCATCGGCGGCGACGCCGCGGTCGATCAGCGCCTTGGCGGCATCCAGCGTGCGGGCACCCAGCAGCATGGATGGGCGCAGCTGCAGCTCGGCCTGCGGCCGGCGGGATTCGCTGTCGTACAGCGGCGACGCGGCCGTCGGCGCGCAGGCGCTGGTCGCGGGGCTGGGGTTGCAGTAGCGGGTGTCGAAACCCAGGGCCATGGCGCTCGTGATGCCCATGCTGCAGGCGCCCGTGACGCGGCTGGGCGCGGCCCAGGCCAGCAAGGTGGCCTGGGCGCCGGGCGCCGTGGCCGCCAATTTGGCGTCGATGTCGGATTTGAGCAACGCAAAGTCGGCTGCCGTGATCGAGTCGCTGGCGGTGTTGACCTTCACCCGGATCAGGTTGGTGGCCGGCACGCCGCGGGCCGCCAGATAAGCCGCGCCGATGGCCTCGCTGAGGGTGTCGCCCTCGGCCACGACCACGGCCAGGTCGGCCGGCGCGAGGCCGCTCGTGGGCAGCGTCAGGGTCAGTGTCTGCCCTATGCCGCCGCCCGCTGTAACGCCCCCGCCGCCGGCGCCGCCGCCGGTGTCTGTACCGCCACCACCGCCGCCGCCGCAAGCGCTCAACAGGGTCAGCAGCAGCGGCAACAACAAGCGGTTCTGGCGGGGCATGGCGCGATTCTCCCCGCGGACGGCACCATCTTTCTCGCACGCTTTTGGGGCATCGCCGCACCTTTCGCGGCCCGCGAACTCGGGCTTACCCCAGTGCCGTGCACCGCAGCGGGGCAATACATTCTGACCACTCGACGCGGTTCCGGGCTCTGGTCCAGGACCGCCGGGCGGGTTGTGAGGAGACAAGACAAGCGACAAGCGCATACGGTTGCTTCGTAACCCCGAAGACAATCAGACCGGCCACCAAGGCACCCCTTGGTGGCCGTTTTTCTTTGGCCCCTCGCCCGGATCGCCGCGCTGAACGCGGGCGAGCCGGTCGGTCCCCCGCGGGGACGGCGGTGCTTGCCGGATCGACCGGCAAGCACGTCGCCTGACGGGCCGGCTTGGGAGCGGCCCTGCGCTCGGCCCGAAAAGGGCACTACCGCCGCGTTTTACTGGATCAAAGGCATGCTCGAACTCGCTACCGTCGCCGCCGCCTCCCTGCTCGCAGGCTTCATCGACGCGGTGGCCGGCGGCGGTGGACTGGTGCTGGTGCCGGCCCTGTTCAGCACCTACCCGGGCGCGGCCCCCGCGACGCTGCTGGGCACGAACAAGGGCGCGTCCATCTGGGGGACGGGCTGGGCCACGCTGCAGTACGTGAAGCGCGTCGACCTGCCCTGGCGCCGCCTGATGCCGGCGGCCGTGCTGGCGGGCGTGGGCAGTTTCTGCGGCGCCTGGGCGCTGACCCTCATCAGCCCCGACGGCCTGCGCAAGGCACTGCCGCTGGTGCTGCTGGCCGTGCTCGTCTACACGCTGGCCAAGAAGGACCTCGGCCGGGAGCACACGCCACGCTTCACCGGCCGCGCCGAGATGGCGGTGGCCGGCGGCATCGCGCTGGCCGTGGGCTTCTACGACGGCTTCTTCGGCCCTGGCACCGGCAGCTTCTTCGTCTTCCTGTTCGTGCGGTTGCTGGGTTACGACTTCCTGCACGCGTCGGCCACGGCCAAGCTGATGAACCTGCTGACGAACGCGTTCGCCATCGTGCTGTTCGTCAGCAAGGGCCATTTCTGGTGGCAGGTCGCCGCCGTGATGGCCGTGACCAACGTCGTCGGCAGCCTGCTGGGCACCCGGCTGGCCCTCAAGCACGGCGCCGGCTTCGTGCGCGGTGTCTTTGTCATCGTCGTTGGCGTCCTCATCCTCAAAACAGCCTGGGACGCCTTCTTCCGCTGATCTACCATCGGACATTCCCTAGCGCTTTCACTCACCATGCCCGTCGATCCTCAACTGCGCAATCTGGACATCGAGATCCCGACCCAGCCCGAGGTCCTGGTCAAGCTCTCGCTGCTGATGGCAGCCGAGGACATCGACCTGCAGGCCATGTCGGCCCTGGTCGAGACCGACATGGCCCTGGCGGCCGCCGTCATGAAGGCGGTCAATTCCTCGCTTTACGGCCTGCGCGGCCGCGTGCAGACCGTGCACCAGGCGCTGACCTACCTGGGCATGCGCGAGGTCGCGGCCATCACCTTCGAGATGGGCCTGCGGGCCGCCTTCCCGGCCGCGGCCGAGCTGGAGTCGGTGTGGTCGCGTGCCTCGCAGCGCGGCCTGCTGATGGGCCGCATGGGCCAGATGCTGGGCGTGGACCCCTGGGCCGCGCACTCGGCCGGCCTGTTCGAGGAATGCGGCAAGGCCGTGCTCTACCGCCATGCGCCCACGCACTATCCCGCGATGCTGCGCGCCGCACCGCGCGACACCGAGCTCGTCGAGCTCGAGAAGACGGCCTTCGGCGTCAGCCACGACGCGCTGGGCGCGGCACTGTGCGAGAGCTGGGGCCTGGCGCCCGCGGCCGTCGCCAGTGTGCGCTACCACGTCGAGATCCAGGCCACGCTGACGATGCCCGAGAGCCTGGCGCGGCGCAGCGTCGCCGCGATCTCGACGGTGGCCTGGGCGCTGCTGAGCCATCCCGACCAGCTCGACGACATCGCCAGCCAGATCGCCCCCCAGGCGCAGCTGGACGAGACCCTGGTGCTGCGCGCCGCGCGCCGGGTGAATGAGCAGCTGATGGCCGCTCAAGAACACGGCCGCTGAAGGCAGCATCCGCCTGCTGCGCGGGCACATGGCGGGCCTGCGCTGCTCGCCGTACGGGCGTACGGCTCCGCTGCTCAACCCACCCTGCGCCCGCTCGCGACGGCGGCGGCCACCTTCAGCCAGTTTTTCAGGCAGCCAGGCTGAGGCGGTCCCGGCCGGCGTGCTTGGCGATGTAGAGCGCCTCATCGGCCGCCTGCAGCAGCGCCTGCGCGCTCAGGTAGGGGTGGGCCGGGCTGGCTGCTGAAAGGCCCACGCTGAGCGTCAGGCTGCCATGGCCGTCGGGCAGGCGCAGCGAGCGGAGCTCGTCGCGCAATGACTCCAGCACGCCCTGCGCCTCGGCCATGCCAAAGCCGGGCAGCAGCGCCACGAACTCCTCGCCACCCAGGCGCGCGACGACATCCGTGTCGCGCTTGAAGCGGTCGCTGAGCAGGGTCGCGACGCGCTGCAGGGCCAGGTCACCGACGTCGGGGCCATGGGCGAGATTGAATTGCTTGAACTGGTCCAGGTCCAGCACGGCCAGGGCCAGCAGGCCGCGCTGGCGCTGGGCGCGCTTGAACTCGCGGCGCAGCGCCTCGTCGAAGGCGCGCTGGTTGGCGATGCCGGTCAGCTCGTCGGTGCGGGCCAGGCTGGCCAGCTCGCGCTGGTTGGCGTCGAGCGCGGCCTGGGCCTCCTGGAGCAAATAGCGCTGCTGGGCCAGCTCACGCTTGAGCTCGCGGGCGTTCTGGTCCTGCTGCCACAGCGAACCGCGGGCGCGCAGCATCGCGTGGCCGATGCGGTCCAGCTCGGCCGCGAGGCCGGGCGCGGGTGCGGCGGCCTCAGGCGTCAGCGGCACGGGGGCGGATTCCATCGCCTCGCAGCCAGCCGCCAGCTGGCGCAGCGGGCGCAGCAGCAGCGCCTCGACGAGCAGCAGCTGGGCAGCGCTGAGCAACAGCACCAACCAGGCGGTGCGCGCCAGCCCCTCGCCCGGCGACTCGAAGCCGCCCAGGCTCCACTCGAAGACGGCGACGATCAGGCCCGTCAGCAGCGGCACGCCCAGTGTCAGCCGCAACCGCAGCGATCCCAGGCGGCGCGGTACGGCGTGGTCCAGGGGTTCGGCAAGGGAATCGGTGGTCATCTGTGGCGCGGACTGCGGCACAAATTGTCACGGCCTTCGCGGCGCAAACGCTCGGGGTTTGTCTGGGCGCGTGGACAACGCCCGGAGGGTTTTCCAGCCCTCAATACGGGACTTGATCGGACGGGTACTTCCAGAAGTCCTTGAGCAGGTAGTTCATCGGCAGGTTCAGCGCCGTGTTCTTGGGCGGGATGGGCTTCAGGAACCAGCGCTCGTAGATCGCATGAGCCTCGTGGCTGGCGATGAGGCGCTTCATCTCCTCGTCGACGATGGCCTTGAGCTCCGGGTCGTTCTTGGGCAGCACGATGGCCAGCGGCTCGATGGTCAGGAACTTGCCGACGACGCGGAACTTGGCCGCGTCGGGCCGCGCCGAGACGATGCCGTAGAGCAACACGTCGTCCATGACGAACCCGTCGGCCTGGCCGGCGGCCAGCATCTCCATGGCCTTGGCATGGTCGGGCGCCTCGAGGATGTTGATGTGCAGCGCGCGCTCGTTGTTGGCCTGGGTGATGGACTTCAGCGGCGTCGTGCCCTTGGTGGAGACCATGGTCTTGCCGTCGAACTGAGCCAGATCGGTGATGCCGCTGTCGGCCCGCACCAGGTAGCGCGCGCCGGTGATGTAGTGCGGCACCGTGAACGCGACCTTCTCGCGGCGTTCGGCGTTGTTGGTCGTCGAGCCGCACTCCATGTCGGCCTTGCCGTCCACCACCATCTGGATGCGGTTGGCCGGCGTGACGAGCAGGAACTGCGGGTTCAGCTCCTTCATCTTCAGCTTCTTGCGCACCGCCTCGGAAAGCTTGAGGCACAGGTCCACCGCGTAGCCGACCGGGCGGCCGTCGGGCAGCAGGTAGCTGAAGGGCACGGAGGATTCGCGGTGGGCGAGCACGATGCGACCACTGGACTGGATGCGCTCCAGCGCAGGGCCGGCCTGGACGGGCATGGCCAGGGCCAGGCCGAGGCAGAGGATGGGCTGCAGGGTTTTCATGGCCGGTCCATTGTGATTCAGACCCCTGGAGTGCGGCGCATGAAGTGCAGGATCCGGGCCACGATGTTGCTGGCCGGGCCGGCGGGCAAGGTCTACGGCAGCCGCGGCGAGATGTTCACGATGCAGCTGCAGTGGCTGCATTGACCGTCCCTGCGTCGGCATCCGACACCGTGCGGTTGCGGCCGGCACGCTTGGCCTCGTAAAGCGCCCGGTCGGCGCTGGACAGCAGCTCCGCAAAGCTTGTTGCACTGGTCGGCAGCATCGCCAGGCCCGCCGACAGCGTCGCGCCGACGGTGCCGCCCTCGGGGGTCACGAAGGGCGCCTCCTGCACCATCACCCGGATGCGCTCGGCCACCTCGCGGGCGCCGGCCAGGTCGGTGCGCGGCAGCAGCACGACGAACTCCTCACCGCCGTAGCGCGCGGCCAGGTCGCCGGTGCGCAGGGACCGCAGGATGAGGCCGCCCACCTGACGCAGCACCTCGTCGCCCGCCGGGTGGCCGTGGCGGTCGTTGATGGCCTTGAAATGGTCGATGTCCAGGAACAGGCAGGCCAGCGGGTAGCGGTGGCGCACGGCCTGGCTGAACTCGATCAGGCTGCGGTGGTCGAAGTAGCGGCGGTTGTGCACGCCGGTCAGGCCGTCCGTCATGCCGGCGCGGCGCAGGCGCTCGCGGTTGAGCATGCTCTCGATGGCGATGGCCGCAATGGCCGCGAGGCGGTCCAGGAACTTGGTGCCCGACGTCGCGTCATAGCGCTCGGGGTCGCGCGAGCCCAGGTGCAGGCTGCCGATCAGCAGGCCCTGGCGGATCAGCGGCAGCAGCGCGGCGGAGCGCACGCCGGCGTCCGCGCCGAAGGCCTTGGCGAGCAGCGCCGCATCGGGCCCGGGGCCGATGAGGCGGGTCATGCGGGCGGCGCCAAACAGCTCCCGCAACGGCCCGTGGCTGTCCAGCAGCTGCGGCGCCTTGACCATGGGCAGGCTGGGCAGCGCGCGGCGCAGCTCTTCCTCGGGATCCAGCAGCCAGAGCTCGGCGGCATCCAGGCCGAAGTCGGCGCGGCAGTCGACGAGCAGCAGGTTGACCAGCTCCTCCATCGAACTCACCGCGATGAGGCGGCGCTCCAGCGCATCGAAGCGGTCCAGCTTGCGCTCGTTCGCGTGGGCGGCGTCGAGCAGGGACTGCAGCTGGCGGCGCAGCTCCTGGACTTGGGCTTCGGGAGTCAGCGCGTTCATGTCAGTTGTCCAACGGGGCGAGCGCTGGGCCGCTCCCAGGCCGGCCCGTCGGGCGATGTGCTGGCCGGCCGATCCGGCCAGCATCGCCGCCCCCTCGGGGGACCGACCGGGCATGCCCGCGTTCAGCGGGGCGGGACTGGGCGAGGGGTCGTTTCATGGCGGCGTGATTGTCGCGGCGGCGCGCGAGAAGGCGCGTGACAGGCCGGTGACCGGGTCGCGGAACGAAATCTCTCGGGCCACGAGTTGCAGCGGCGCATCGAAGTATGGCGGGTCTTCGTGCGGCTGCAGCAGGGGGTAGATGCGGTCGCCGGCGATGGGCAGGCCGATGGCGTTCATCTGCGCGCGCAGCTGGTGCTTGACGCCGGTCCTGGGCCGCAGTTCGTAGCGGGCCAGGCCGTGGTCCAGGGGATCGACGAGATCGACCCAGGTCTCGGCGTTGGGCTCGCCGGCCACGGCCTGCATCTGCATGAAGGCTCCCCCTTCGCGTTCGACCAGCCGATGCCGCAGCAGGCGCGGCCAGGGGCCGGCGCCGGCCGGCGCAATGGCCTCGTAGACCTTGGCGACGGCGCGGTCGCGGAACAGGTTCTGGTAGGCGGCGCGCTCGGCCGCGTTCACGCTGAAGACGACCAGGCCGGCGGTCTCGCGATCCAGCCGGTGGATGGGGCTGAGCTCGGCCAGGCCGGTCGCGCGCCGCAGCCGCGTCAGCAAGGTCTGCTGCACGTAGGCGCCACCCGGCGTGACCGGCAGGAAGTGGGGCTTGTCGGCGACGAGCAGGTGCTCGTCCTGGAAGACGATGCGCTCGGTGAACGGAATCTCGGGCTCGGCGTCGAGCTGGCGCCAGTAGAAGACGCGACGGTTGGGTCGGTAAGGTGTGTCGATGACGGCCCGGCCCGCATCATCGACAACATCACCGCGAGCCAGCCGCGCTGGCCAGTCCGCGACGAGGGGCAGGCGCTCGGCAAGAAAGGCCGCCAAGCTGCCCCAGGCGCCCGGCGGGCAGAAGACCGCACTGGCGCCGACACCGTCGCGCAGCGGCAGGGGCGGCTTCGCGGCCCGGCTCACTCGATGCGCGCCCCGCCGCGGGCGCGCTCGTCCATGTAGGCATTCAGGCGCCTGATGTCCTGCGGGTCGGCCCGGTCGCCGCGCCATTCGCGCACCCAGGCCTCGCGGTTGGGTTCGCGGGCGAGCTCGCGCACGGCCGCGTCGATAGCCTCGATGTGGCGCCTGCCTTCGGACGTGCGGCTGCAGGACACCGTGGCCAGCAGCGTGCTGAGGCCCTCGGCCACCGGCAGCGCCACCAGCGCGCCGGGTTCGCCTGCGCGCGCGAGGTAGTCCTTGACGACGGCGGGGTACTCCAGCGTGTAGTCCATGCGGCCGGCGCGCAACATGTCCAGCAGCTGGCTGCTGAGCTGGGCGCCGACGGCCAGGCGCGGCACGACCTGCTGGGCCAGCAGGCTGTCGATCTGCGCGCCGAAGGCGCGATCACGCGCCAGCAGCAGGCGCAGGTCCTGGCGCTTGAGCAGCTCGGCCAGCACGAGGCGACCGCCCTGGGAGCGGCCGCCTGGCGCGAACTGGGCCTCGTAGTCGCGGCGCACGATGACGTGGATCTCGCGCGAGACCAGCGGCGGGTAGAGGTGGGAGAAGTAGAGCCAATCCACGCGCGCCGGCGTGCGCACGTGCAGCGTGGAACACAGCGTCTGGCCGGCACGGCTCTCGGCCTCGTAGCGTGCCGTGCTGGCCTCGACGAACTCGTGCCGATAGCCCGGCATGCGCGCCAGCAGCACGCGCATGAAGCCGTCCACCTCGCCATGGCCCAGCTCGGCCAGGCTGCGCGGCGGGTGGCCCTGCACGAAGCTGAAATGCGGCGGCACGTCCTGCGCCACCCAGCGGATGGTGTCGGCATGCGCCACAGCAGCAGCCATCCAAGCCGCCAGCACCCACGCTCCCCGCATTCAATGTCCCCGGTGTTCGGGCCGAGCGCCGGGCCGCTCCCAAGCCGGCCCGCGATGGCGATGTGCTTGCGGCTCAACGCCGCAAGCATCGCCGTCCCCTCGGGGGACCGGCCAAGCTGGCCTGCGTTCAGCAGCGCGAGACTGGACGAGGGGCTTCAAGTTCTAGTCGCCTTCGACCCACTCCATGCGCGCGCCCAGTTCGCCGATGTGCTCGACGAAATTGGGGTGAGCACGGCGGATCGGCGTCGCGTTCTTGATCAGGCTCTTGCCGGGGATGCTCGCCGCCACCATCAGCAGTGCGATGGCGACACGGATGATGTAGGGGCTCTCGACCTCGGCCGGGCTCAGCGGCTTGCCGCCGAAGGTGATCATGCGGTGCGGGTCGGACAGGAAGGCGTGCGCGCCGAACTTGGCCAGCTCGCTGGTCCAGCCCATCGCGCCGTCGTAGACCTTGTTCCAGAACATCACGCTGCCCTCGGCCTTGACGCCCAGGGCCACGAAGATGGGCAGCAGGTCCACCGGCACGTACGGCCAGGGCGCGGCCTCGACCTTTTGCAGGATGTTGCGGGTGAAGGGTTCCTTCACCTTCAGCGGCCCGCTCGTCACGCAGCGGCTCCAGCCGTCCTCGTGGACGATCTGCACGCCGAACTTGGCGAAGGTGCGGTCCAGCAGCGGGAACATCTCCGGCGCGCTGTTCTTCACGCGCACGTCGCCGCCGGTGATGGCACCCAGGGCCAGGAAGGTGACGATCTCGTGGAAGTCCTCGGTGAAGGCGTAGTCGGCGCCACCAAGTTCCTGCACGCCGGTGATCTTCAGCTTGGACGTGCCGTGACCCTCGATCCTGGCGCCCAGCAGCGACATGAAGTTGCAGAACTCCTGCACATGCGGCTCGCTGGCGGCGTTGGTCAGCGTGGACACGCCGTTGGCCAGCGCCGCGCACAGCACGAAGTTCTCGGTGGTGGTGACCGAGGCGTAGTCGGTCCAGTGCGCGTTGGCAGTCAGCGGCCGGTGCACGCGCAGGATGAGGCCGTCGGGCAGGCGCTCGACCTGGGCGCCGAAGCGCTCGAACACCTCGACGTGTGGGTCGATCTCGCGCGCGCCCAGCGTGCAGCCCTTGACGTCGTCCTCGATGCGCGCGGCACCGAAGCGGGCCATGAGGCCCGGCACCAGCATGATCGAAGAGCGCATCTCTTCGGGCAGGCGGTCGACGTTGGGGTCGAAACGCGTGTGCTCGTGGTGGACGTCCAGGATGCCGGTCTTGAAGTCCAGCTCGACCTTGGACCCCAGCTTCCTGAAGACCTCGACGATCTTCTTCACGTCGGTGATCTCGGGCACGCCGCGCAGGCGCACCGGCTGCTTGGTCAGCAGCGTGGCGCAGAGGATGGGCAGGACGGCATTCTTGTTGGCCGAGGGGGTGATGCGGCCCGAGAGGGGCGTGCCGCCGTGGACGATCAGGTGGGACATGGGTGCAGAACTCGCAGGGAGGCCCGGATTGTCGCGGTTCCCCGCAATCTCCCTTCGCGGGCAGGGTGGGATCAATCCCGATGGTGGCGCGGCGCGCCTCTGATGCAATCCGCCGCATGCCCGCGCCAGTCGGGTTCGGGAGCTTCAAGTGTCATCCTTGCCTGTCCCTGCGCCTGCGCTGCCCTATGCGCGCACGCCGTTCTACCTCGCGCTGCTGCTGCTCGCCGGGCTGGCGGGCTTCTACCCGTCTTACCTGGCACGACTGGACCGGACCGACCTGGTCCACCACGCCCACGCGCTGACGGCCTTTGCGTGGATGAGCCTGCTGGTGCTGCAGGCCACGCTGATCCGCCTGCGCCGCCGGCCGCTGCACCGCGCCATCGGCCGCACGGCCTTCGTGCTGGTGCCCCTGTTGATCGCGTCCGGGCTGGTGATGGCCTGGGGCATGGTGCACGCTGACAACCCCTTCGCCCGCGCCTTCGGCCCGCGCCTGGCCGTCGTCGACCTGACGGCCATGGCCGGCTTCGCCACCTTCTTTGTGCTGGCCATCAAACACCGCCGCAACATCCACCTGCACGCCCGCTACATGGCCGCCACCGGGCTGCTGATCCTGCCACCGGCGCTGGCGCGGCTGGCGGTGAACACGGTGCCTGGGGTCAAGGGCTTCACGATGACCTTTCACGTCGGCTACCTGCTGACCGAGCTGGTCGTGGCCGCGATGCTGCTTCAGGCCTGGCGCAGCCGCCAGCCCGCGCGGCCCTTCGTGCTGCTGCTGGCCTTGCTGGTGCTGCAGGAAATTGGCTTCTGGGCCGGCGTGGCGGTGCGCTGAAGCTCAGCCCGCAGCCGGGTCCAGCCGCTTCGCTCTCGCCAGCCGCCAGGCGTCCGCCGGGTCGGTGAACACCGCCTCGGCCGTCGTGCCGGTCTCACGCCCGGCGGCGTCGATGGCGATGCGCTTGTCGAAGACGTAACACTCGCCCTGCCAGTCGGCCGCCGCGTCCTCGGGGAAGGCTTCGAGGTAGCCCAGGATGCCGCCATCAAGCTGTGCGACCTTGAGCCCGCGCTCCTGCATCCAGGCTGCTGTCTTCTCGCAGCGGATGCCGCCGGTGCAGTACATCGCCACCGTCTTGCCTTGCCACTCCTCGCGATGCGCTTCGACATAGGCCGGGAAGTCGCGGAAGTGCGCCACGCCGGGGTCGATCGCACCACGGAAGCGGCCGAGCTTGAACTCGAAGCTGTTGCGGTTGTCGAGGACGACGGTCTCCGGGTCGTTCAGCAGCTCGCGCCAGCGCTGCGGGCTGACGTGGCTGCCCGTGTCGACGCCGCTGACGCCCGGGACGCCGAAGGCGACGATCTCGCGCTTGACCGAGACCTTGAGCAGGCTGAACGGCGAGCGCTCGCAGGCGTTGTGCTTGCAGTGCAGGCCAGCAAAGCCCGGCTGCCGTTGCAGCGCCGCCTCGAAGCCGGCCAGCACCGCGGCCGGGCCGGCCACCGCGGTGCTCAGGCCTTCCTCGGCGACCAGGATGACGCCGCCCAGGCCGGCCGCGGTCTCGCGCAGCCAGGCGGCAAAGGCCGTCGGGTCGGCGATCGGCGTGAAACGGTAGAAGGAGCTGTGGACCAGGGACATCGGCGCGGATTGTCGCGCCCGCGCTGCCGACGACTCAGCTCGACGACAGCACGAAGACGTTGCCCTCGGAGTCCTTGAACTTCGCGAACGTGCCCCAGGGCTGCGCCGTCGGCGGCTCGACGAAGTCGACGCCGCGTTGCTGCAGCTGGCGGTAGGTCGCCTCGACGTCGTCGCAGGCGATGGCGCCGTTGAAGAAGGTGCCGATGCGGTCCTCGTGGCCTTCGGGCGTGAACAGCACGACGCGCGTCGCCGAATGGCCGATGCGCAGCTCGATCCAGCGCTTGCCCGGGCCCATGGGCTGATCGGTGGCCACAGAAAAGCCAAGCTGGTCGCGGTAGAAGGCCAGCGCGCGGGCGGGGTCGGCGACGGGGACGCCGATGAACTTGACGTGGGTGATCATGGTGGCGGTGCCTGGTTGAAGCCGTGGTGGTGCCCATTCTGGAAGCGCGCCGGCGCGCCGCGTTCGATGGCTGCTATAGCATTCATCGCCATGCACAAGGCACCGCCAGCGCAGGCCCACCAGATCGACGCCTATGTCGTCGACACGCTGATGGCCGACCTCTGCGGCCACGATCGCCGGCCCTCGGCCTTCCTTGTCTACCTCTGCCTGGCCTGCGAGGCGCAGCGCCGCCGGCTGGACGCCGTGCCGCTGAGCCTGCAGGAGATCGCCACGCGCACGGGGCTGGCCAAGTCCACCGTGCAGACCGCCATCCGTCATCTGAAGCGCCGCGGCCTGCTGGATGCGGACCTGGCCGCAACGACGACGGCACCGCTGCGGCGGGTGGTCGCGCCGTGGCGCGGCTCCTAGAATCCCCGACCGCTTTTCGGCCCTTTCACATGTCCGACCGCTTCGCCGTCCTGCCCCAATACCTGATGCCCAAGCTGGCGATGACGCGCCTGGCCGGGCATTACGCGTCCAAGCCCATGGGCAGCTTCACGACGTCGACCATCCGCCGCTTCGTCGCGCGCTACGGCGTCAACATGGCCGAGGCGGCCCAGCCGGACATCACGGCCTACGCGACCTTCAACGACTTCTTCACGCGGGCGCTGAAGCCGGGAGCGCGGCCGATCGCCGACGCGCCGCTGATCTGCCCGGTCGACGGCGCGATCAGCCAGGTCGGCCGCATTACCGGCGACCAGGTCTTCCAGGCCAAGGGCCAGGCCTTCTCGACGACGGCGCTCGTCGGCGGTGACGCACAACTGGCCGCGCAGTTCCAGGACGGTCTGTTCGCCAACCTCTACCTGAGCCCCAAGGACTATCACCGCATCCACATGCCCGCCGCCGGCCGGCTCGTGCGCATGATGCATGTGCCGGGCGCGCTGTTCTCGGTGAACCCGACGACGGCGCGCGGCGTGCCGGGGCTGTTCGCGCGCAACGAGCGGGTCGTCTGCGTGTTCGAGAACGACACCCTCGGCACCTGGGTGCTGGTGCTCGTCGGCGCCACCATCGTCGGCAGCATGGCCACCGTCTGGCATGGCCGGATCACGCGCGACGGCGACGTGCACGAATGGCGTTATGACGGCCAGGACATCCGGCTGGAGCAGGGCGACGAGATGGGCCGCTTCCTGCTGGGCTCCACGGTCGTCATGCTGTTCCGCCCGAGTGCGCTGAGCTTCAACCCGGCCTGGCAGCCCGGCGGAACCATCCGCATGGGCGAGCTGATGGCCGCCTAGAACTCCGGTTTCACGTCCCGCGTCGCCAGCGGCCAGTGGTCGCTGCGCCACGGCGTGGCCGGCAGGCCGGCGCCGTCGACGAGGTTGGCGTCCAGCGGTGTGTCGCCCCAGGCATAGCGCACGGCCAGCGGCATGCGCACCTGCTCGCTCCAGACTCGCACGCGGTCCTTGCCGACGATCCTGGCCCGGGCGGGTTGGAAGCGCTGGTCCTCGCCCGCCAGCGCAAAGCCCCGCAGAGGGGCGCCGCCGCGCGTGGCCAGGCCGCCGGCAATGTCGGCGAAGCGCAGTTCGATGCTGCCGTCGGCCAGCACGCGGCTGCCGTGCAGCGTCGGGCCCTTGAAGGCCACGGGCTTGCCATAGGTCCGCGCCAGCGCGATGCGGGCCAGCCGCTCGCCGACGGTGCGCTTGTCGCGCGGATGGATGTCGTTGGCGTCGCCCACGTCGATGCTGACGGCCATGCCGGTGCCCGGCAACTTGACGGCCGTCTGGCGCTGGGCGTCGCGCAGCTCGGCAAAGGCGCTGCCCTCGGGCAGCGGCGGGCGCGGACCGTAGGACGACAGCTGCACGAAGTAGAAGGGCATGACGCGGTCCGGGCCTTTCTGGCCTTGCTCGCGCCACTGCGCGCGCCAGTCCTCGATGAGGCGCGCAAAGGTCTGGGCGTAGCGGGCCGCGCGCGGCGCATTGGCCTCGCCCTGGTACCAGATGACGCCGCGCACTGCGAACGGCGTGAAGGGGCTGACCATGCCGTTGAACAGCAGGCCGGGCAGGTCGTTGGGGCCGGGCTCGGTGATGGCCTGCAACGCCTCGACGCGGGCTTGCCAGCGGCCGGCGAGCGGCCTGGCGCCCACGGCCGTGTCCAGCCGCAGGTTATCGGCCGGGCCATGGATGCCGCCGTCGCCGCCGGTGTCGGTCACGCGCACGGCGATGAGGTTGTCGCCCGCCCGCAGCGCGCCGGCCGGCAGCGCGTAGGCGCGCGGCGCCTCCCAGCCGCAGGTCTTGCCGACGGGCCGGCCGTTGACGAAGGTCTCGTCGCAGTCGTCGACGAGACCGACATGCAGCGTCGCGGCGCCGGCGGCCTCGGCGGCCGTCAGCGTGACGTGGCGGCGCAGCCAGACCACGCCGTCCAGGCCCGGCAGGCCCTGCGTTTCCCAGACCTGCGGCGTGTTCAGCGTGGCCCAGGCGCTGTCGTTGAGCGCCGGATCGGCCCCGGCGATGCCGGCTTCCGGCGGCGCGCTCTGGAAGCGGCGCACGCGCTCCAGCATCAGGTCGCGGTGACGCTGCACGAAGCTGGCGTTGTCCGCCGGCATGGTGGCCACCACGTCCGCCAGATCCGGGTCCGTCGCGGCGGCGCGCGGGCTGGTCCAGGTCTCGGCGTGGGTGCCGCCCCAGCTGATGTTGAGCAACCCGATGGGGACGCCGGTCTCCGCTTGCAGGCGGCGAGCGAAGTGGTACGCCACGCCGCTGAACTGGCCGGCCGTGGCCGGGCTGCTGACGTCCCACTGCAGCGGCGGCGCGTCAAGCAGCGGCTGCAGGCTGACGCGGTGCGGCATCTTCGCGTGACGGATCAGCGCGTGGTTGGCCGCGGCGATCTCGGTGGCGGCGTGGGTCGTGTCGGCCAGCGGCCACTCCATGTTGGACTGGCCGGCGGCGATCCAGACGTCGCCGATCAGCACGTCGCTCAGCGTGCGCTGCTGGCGGCCGGCGCTGACCTGCAGCCGGTACGGCCCACCCGCCTTCAGCGGCGCGAGCTGCGCCTGCCAGCGGCCGTCAGGGCCGGCCTGCGCGCTGGCCTCATGTCCGGCGAGCTGCACGCGCACGCGCTGGCCCGGCTCGGCCTCGCCCCAGACGCGCAGCGGCGCCTCGCGCTGCAGCACCATGTGGTCGGCAAACACGCCGGCGAGTTCCAGCGCCTGGGCGTTCGAGGCGGCCAGCAGGGCCGCGAGCAGGAGGGTTTTCATCACCACACGAGCGTAACAACTGCGCTGGCCGGCAACTCGTAGGCGAAGCGCCGGCCCGGCGCCTGCACGGTGAAGCGGCGCGCCTCGGCGGCGGAGTTGCAGACGATCAGCACGGTGCTGCCATCCGGGTTGGTGAAGGCGACGTGATCCAGGCCCTTGGCCTCGCCCGACGAGTCCACGCGCCGCGCGCCCTGCATCACGAAGCGGCTGGCGTGGCCGAAGGCGTAGTACTCGATGTTGCGCGTGACGGTGCCGTCCTTGGGGTCGATGGTGACGACGCCGCGGCAGTCCTTGCAACCGCCCAGGTGCGGGCCGTGCTGCGGGTCCAGCGCGAGGTTCCACATCAGCACGCCGCGCGCGCCGTGGCGCGTGCTGCCGATGATGAGGTTGCGCATGATCCACGGCAGCGTCTCGGCCCACTGCGGCTTCCATTCGCCGCCGGAGCATTCGGTGAACCACACGTCCAGCCCGGAAAAGTGCCGGGCCACTTGCGACTGCGCGGCCACGTCGCCCGCGTAGCAATGCCAGGCCACGCCCGACACGTACTTGCGCGCGGTCGCATCACTCAGCATGGACATCGGGCTCCAGGGCTCGTCCCAGTTGTGGTCCCACTCCAGGATCTGCGTCTTCAGGCCTTTGGCCTTGAGCAAGGGCCCGAGATGCTGGCCGACGATGGCCGCGCGCGCGGCGGGCGGCACGCGGGTGCCCGGGTAGTCGCCGGGTTCGAAGTGCGGTTCGTTCTGGATCGTCAACGCGAACAGCGGCACGCCCTCGGCCCGCATGGCCTGCACGTAGCGCACCAGGTACTGCGAGAAGGCGCCGTAGAACTCGGGCTTGATCTGGCCCTGGATCTGGCTGTCGGTCGTCTTCATCCAGCCCGGCGCGCTCCATGGCGAGGCCATGACCTGCAGCCTGGGGTTCAGCGCCAGCGCCTGCTTGACGGCCGGGATGACGTCGGCGCGCTCGGGGTCCAGCGAGAAGTGGGCGAGTGAGGGATCGGTCTGGCCCGGCGGCATGTCGTCCAGGCTGTAGTGGTGACGCGAGAAGTCGGACGCGCCGATGGTCAGCCGTGTGAACTCGAAACCCAGGCCCTGACCGCCATTCCCGTCGCGCGTGAACAGCTCGCGCATCAACGCATCGCGCTGCGGCTCGCTCAGGCCGTGGCGGATCAGCCAGGCCGAGCCCTCGGTGATGGCCGCACCGAAGCCGGCGATGCGCTGGTGCTTTTGCCCGGGGTCGATGCGGATGACCGCGTCGGCCTTGGCCGCGGCCGGGGCGACCTGGCTGGGTGCGAGCAGGTGCTGCTGATCGGCCGTGGTCAGGAAGGCCCGCACAGGTGCGGCGCTAGCGGTGCCGGCGAGCGCTGCCGTCAGGGCAAGGACGAGTGTTTTCATGATCGGGCGGCGCGGTCGCGCAGTGAGCGGAAATGAAATCGGCGGCGACGGCATGATGGCTACGCAGCGACGCACGACGTCACGGGTGTTGTCGACAAAGGCCGGGGCGCGCCCGGGGGCACTCAGCCAGCGGGCGGCCCTTGCCGAACAGCCACGCCGCCAGCGCTGCTGCCGTCATCCAGCCGGCGGTGCGGCCGCCGACGATGACGATGCGGCGTGCCGTGCCCATCAGCCCAGGCGTTGCTCGCCGGCGGCGTCGAACACGTTCAGCGCGGACTCGTCGATGTCGAAGGCCAGCTCGTCGCCGGCCATGATGCGGCGGCCGTCGTGCACCAGCACC
This sequence comes from Burkholderiales bacterium, assembly GCA_019509985.1. Classification (GTDB taxonomy): domain Bacteria; phylum Pseudomonadota; class Gammaproteobacteria; order Burkholderiales; family Burkholderiaceae_C; genus Pelomonas. The sequence goes on from JAEKLF010000070.1 coordinate 19,570, forward strand.
GCGAAGCCTTGCTCGCCCAGCTTCATCCAGACGACCTGGTGGTTGCCCATGGGCTCGACGAGCTGCACCGTCGCGCGCCAACGACCGTCGGTCTGCAGGCGCACGTGTTCGGGCCGCACGCCCAGCACGACGTTCTGGCCGGCCGTTGCGCGGCCGGCGGCGAGACGCACCGGCAGCGCCCCGTCCAGCGAGACACCGTCCGCGCCGACCCGGGCCGGCACGAGGTTGATGGCCGGTGCGCCGAGGAAGCCGGCGACGAAGAGATTGGCGGGCCGCTCGTAGACCTCGCTGGGCGTGCCGATCTGCTGGATGACGCCGCTCTTCATGACGACGACGCGCGAGGCCAGCGTCATGGCCTCGACCTGGTCGTGGGTCACGTAGACCATGGTGCTGCCCAGCGTCTGGTGCAGCAGCTTGAGCTCGCGGCGCAGCTCGGCGCGCAGCTTGGCGTCGAGGTTGGACAGCGGCTCGTCGAACAGGAACACGCCCGCCTCGCGCACCAGCGCCCGGCCGATGGCGACGCGCTGGCGCTGGCCGCCGGACAGCTGCGCGGGCTTGCGGCCCAGCAGCGGCGTGAGTTGCAGCATCTGCGCGGCCTTGTCGACCCGGCGCGCGATCTCGGCCTTGGGCGTGCCGGCCACGCGCAGGCCGAAGCTCATGTTCTTCTCGACCGTCATCGTCGGGTAGAGCGCGTAGCTCTGGAAGACCATGCCGATGCCGCGTTCGGACGGCTCGGCCTCGGTCATGTCCTGCCCGCCGATGTGGATGCTGCCACCGCTGACGTCGATGAGGCCCGCGATGCTGTGCAGCAGCGTCGACTTGCCGCAGCCCGAGGGGCCGAGCAGCACGAGGAATTCGCCCTCGTGGACCTGCAGGTCCAGGCCCTTGATGACCTCGTTGGCACCGAAGCGGATGCTCAGGTTCTGGATGTTGACGCCACTCATTTCACGGCTCCGGCAGCGATACCGCGCACGAACCAGCGACCGGATATCAGATAGACGAGAAGGGGCACGGCCGACGTCAGGATGGTCGCGGCCATGTTGAGGTTGTAGAGCCGCTCGCCGGTCGTCGTGTTGATGACGTTGTTGAGCTGCACCGTCATCGGCAGGTTGTCGCGGCCGGCGAAGGTCAGGCCCAGGATGTAGTCGTTCCACACGCCGGTGATCTGCATGATGGCCGCGACGATCAGCATGGGCGTGGACATCGGCAGCACCAGCTGCACGAAGATGCGCCAGAAGCCGCCGCCATCCACCCGCGCCGCCTTGAACAGCTCGCCCGGCAGGCCCGCGTAGTAGTTGCGAAACAGCAGCGTCATGATGGGCATCGCGAAGACGATGTGCACGACGACGATGCCGGGCAGGCTGCTGTAGATGCCGGCCGCCGCCTCCAGCTTGACGAGCGGGTAGATCATCACCTGGATGGGGATGAAGGCGCCCATCATCAGCACGCCGAACAGCCACTGGCTGCCCTTGGGCTTCCACCACGAGAGCGCATAGCCGTTGATGGCGCCGAGCAGGATGGGCAGGATGACGGAGGGCACGGTGATGGTCACGGAGTTCCAGAAGCCCACATGGATGCCTTCGCAGCTGACGCCCGTGCAGGCCTCGCTCCAGGCGCCGCGCCATGCTTGCAGCGATGGCGCCGAGGGCAGCGCGAAGATCTGGCCGAGGCGGATCTCCTCCATGCTCTTGAACGAGGTCGTCAGCATGATGTAGAGCGGCAGCAGGAAGAAGGCCGCCGCGCCGACCAGGAAGGCGTAAACGCCGATGCGCGCCCAGACCGCAGTCGATTTGCGCTTGCTCATCAATGGCCTCCCTTCGCCGCCTGGCGGCTGCGCACGTAGGCCAGCGGTGCGACGAGGGCCAGCACCGTGATCAGCAGCATCACGGCGCCGGCCGAGGCGAGCGCCAGGTTGGCGCGGCCGAACAGGTGGTCCATGATGAACTTGGCCGGCACGTCGCTGGCGGTGCCGGGGCCGCCTTGCGTCATGGCGACGACAGTGTCGAAGACCTTGACGACGCCGGTGGCCAGCAGCGTGAAGACAGTGGCCAGCGTCGGCGCCAGCATCGGCAGCACGATGGACAGATAGACGCGCCAGGCGGGAATGCCGTCCAGCCGCGCGGCCTTCCAGATCTCCTCGTCGATGCCGCGCAGGCCGGCCAGCATCAGCGCCATCACGAGGCCCGCACCCTGCCACGTGCCAGCAATGACGACGGTGTAGATGACCATGTCCTGGTCGACGATCCAATCGAAGCTGAAGTCCTTCCAGCCCAGCTGCTGCATCGCGTTCTGCAGGCCGCTGTCGGGGTTGAGCACCCATTGCCAGACCAGGCCGGTCGCGACGAAGGACATCGCGTAGGGGTAGAGGAAGGCCGTTCTCAGCGCGCCCTCGCCGCGCACCTTCTGGTCGATGAAGACGGCCAGCAGGAAGCCCAGCACCATGGCCGCGACGATGTAGAGAACGCCGTAGATGGCGAGGTTGTGGATGGCGAGCTGCCAGCGCTCGTTGTCGAGCAGGCGCTCGAACTGCTGCAGGCCGACGAAGTCGCTGCTCGGGAAGGTGCGCGAGCTGGACACGGACGTCCTCACGGTCCACAGCACCGTGCCGACATAGCCGACGAGGACGATGACGGCCAGGGGCAGCAAGGCCCCCCAGGCCGCGAGGGAGCGGCGCTTCATCACGACTTGAGCGCGGAGACGATGTCCTTCTGGACCTTCTCGACGGGGATGTTGCGGTTCCAGTAGGACGTCAACACGTCCTGCAGCGCGCCGTTCTGGTCGGGCGTGATGTAAATCTCGCCATTGCCGAGCTGGCGGGCCTTGTCCTTCATCGCGTCAATGCCCATCTGCGCACAGATGTCCATCTTGCTGGCATCGACGTCCGTGCGGATGGGGATGGATCCCTTCTTCATGCTGAAGGCGACCTGGGTGGCGGGCTGGGTGATGACGCTGGCGAGCAGCTGCTGCGCCTTGACCTGGTCGGGCTTGTCGGTCTTGGGGAAGACCATCACGTCGCCCTGCACGATGTAGGGCGCGTGCGGGCCGAAGCCGGGCGCGCAGCCGTAGTCCTTGCCGGCTTCCTGCCTGGCCTGGGCGAACTCGCCCTTGGCCCAGTCGCCCATGATCTGCACGCCGGCGCGGCCGCTGATGATCATGGCGGTGGCGTCGTTCCAGTTGCGGCCGGGCGAGCCCCTGTCGGTGTAGCTTTGCAGGCGCTTGAAGGCGAGCAGCACCTTCTTGAAGTCCTCGCCCATGATGGCCTTGGTGTCGCGGTCGCGGAACACCTTCAGGTACAGCTCGCGGCCGCCGAAGTGGGCCAGCGTGGCCGTGAAGACGATGCCGTCCTGCCAGGGCTGGCCGCCGTGGGCCAGCGGCACGAGGCCGGCGGCCTTGAGCTTGTCCAGCGCGACAAACAGTTCGTCGAAGCTCTTGGGTTCCTCCGCGATGCCGGCCTTCTTGAAGGCGGCCTTGGAGAACCAGAACCAGGTCATGTTGTGGATGTCGACCGGCGCGGCGTAGTAGTGGCCCTTGACCTTGATGGCGCTCAGCACGGTCTCGGGCAGGAACTTGTCCCAACCGTCACGCTGGGCCACCGCATCGACGTTGTTCAGATAGCCCTGGTCGACGATGTCGCGGAACTGCTGGGTGGTGTTGAACTGCGCGGCCGTGGGCGGGTTGCCGCCGGCGATGCGGTTGATGGCCACCGAACGCGCCTGCTCGCCAAGCGCAACGGCCGTGTCCACCCAGATGCCGCCCTGGGCGCGGTAGGCGTCGGCCAGGGTCTTGGCGGCAGCGGATTCACCGCCGGAAGTCCACCAGTGGATGACCTCGGCCTTCAGCGGGGCGGCCGGCTGGGCGACAGCAGGAAACGCGGCGGCGACGAGCGCGGCGGCTGCCAGGGCGTGACGGGGGAACTTCATCTTGTCTCCGAATCTTGGTGTGCGGCGAGGCGCAGTGTCCCTCGGCGCGTCTCGGCGCGCCTGAGGGAGGACCCTGTAATATTTCATTTATAAACCGCTTGCACCCCACCACAGGCGGCCAGATGGCCGTTAATCATTCATTCAGAAACCGGCCATACCAGAGACCGCTGTCCTTCAGCGTGCGCTGCTGCGTTGCGTAGTCGACATAGGCCAGGCCGAAGCGGCGCAGATAGCCTTCGGCCCACTCGAAGTTATCCAGCAGGCTCCAGGCGAAGTAGCCCTTGACCGGCACACCGGCATCCATCGCCTGTCGCACCGCGTTCAGGTGGCGCTGCAGATAGCCCAGGCGCTCGACGTCGTGCACATGGCCGTCGGGCGTCCGCACGTCCTCGAAGGTGGAACCGTTCTCGGTCAGCTGGATGACCGGCGGGTTGTAGTCGCGCTGGATGCGGGTCAGCAGGTCCACGAGGCCCTGCGGCGACACCTCCCAGCCGAAGCCGGTGCGCTCCACGCCGGCCTTCTCGACGAGCCTGGCGCGCATCGGGCCGTGGCTGGCGTCGGGGTCGTCGCCCACCATCTCGGGGAAGTAGTAGTTCACGCCCAGGAAGTCGGTCGCCGTGGCGATGGTGTCCAGGTCGCCCGCCTGCACCTTGGGCGCGGCGTCGCCCAGCAGTGCCAGCGTGTCGGCAGGGTAGCCGCGGCCGAACAGCGGGTCCAGGAACCAGCGGTTGCGCAGGCCATCGTGGCGCTTCACCGCGGCGAGGTCTTCCGCGCTGTCCGAGGCCGCCGTGATGGGGTGCAGGCTCAGCGTGATGCCGACCTGCGCGCCGGGCGAGTTCTTGCGGATCAGCGGAATCGCCTGGCCGTGCGACAGCAGCACGTGGTGGCAGGCCTGCATGGCGTCGGCCAGGCTCCTGCCGCCAGGGGCGTGCACGCCCTCCCAATAGCCCATCATGCAGGAGCACCAGGGCTCGTTGTGCGTGATCCAGTGCTTGACGCGGTCGCCCAGGCGGCGCGTGACGATGTCGGTGTACTCGAGGAAGGCGCCGACGGTGTCGCGTGAGATCCAGCCGCCCTGCTCCTGCAGCGCCTGCGGCAGGTCCCAGTGGTAGAGCGTGCACCACGGGTCCAGGCCGCGTGCCAGCATGCCGTCCACCAGCCGGTCGTAGAAGGCCAGCCCGGCTTCGTTCACCCTGCCGCGCCCCTCAGGAAGAATGCGCGGCCAGGCGATGGAGAAGCGGTAGGCGTTGACACCCAGCCGCTTTGCCATGTCCAGGTCCTGCGGCCACCGGTGGTAATGGTCGCAGGCGACCAGCGCGTTGGAGCCGTCGCGAATGCGGCCGGGCTCACTGCAGAAGCGGTCCCAGATGGATTCGCCCTTGCCATCCTCACGGCCGGCGCCTTCGATCTGGAAGGACGAGGTGGACACGCCCCAACGGAAGTCGGCGGGGAAGTCTGAGCGGGTCGGGGCGGTGTTGGCGGTCATGGGCGGATGTGAGGGCGCCGGCATCGAAGCCGGCGCGGTTTCAGGAACGGGGAACGGAACTCAGAACTTGTAGCTGCCGCCCAGCAGGAACTGGCGGCCGTAGGAGGTGTAGCGCTCGGGCAAGGTGGAGGTCGGGTCCTTGGCGCCGGTCGAGATGCCGACACGGGTGCGGTAGGGGCGGTCGCGCAGATTGTTGACCTGCAGCGTCAACGACAGGCCCTTGAAGGTACCGCTCTCGAAGGCATAACCCAGTTGCGCGTCGAGGATGGTCTCCGCCGAAATCATGCTGGGCACGTTCTCGCCGAAAGTGCCGCGCACCGTCGTCACGAAGGCCGAGCGATGGCGGCTGCCGATGCGGGCCGAGATGCCGTCGCGCTCGTAATACAGCGTGAAGTTCGTCGCGACGCCGGACAGGCCATCCAGCGGGTTGTTCAGGTTGTTGTCCTCGTGCAGCGTGCTGCGCGTGTTGGAGTAGCTCAACGAGACGCCGATGCCGTCCAGCGACGGGCCGATCAGGCCGCCGTCCAGCGAGCCGCTCAGCTCGGTGCCGGCAATCATGCCGCCGTGGCCGTTGGACTGGGTGTTCAGCAGGCCGATGTTGCTGATGGGCGTGTAGGTCGTCGGGTTGGGAAAGCCGGTGAAGTCGAACGGGACGGACTGCGAGTAGACGAAGTTCTTGATGTTCTTGTGGAAGGCCGCCGCCGCCACGTAGCTGCGCTTGCTGAAGTAGTGCTCCACCGAGAGGTCCACCGCGTCGGCACGCCAGGGTTCCAGCTTGGCATTGCCGCCGCTGGCCGACCAGGTGCGGTCCGTGCTGCTGACGCTGATGTTCGAGAAGCCGGCGCGCATGTCTTCCATGTTGGGCCGCGCCAGCACCTTGGCCAGGCCGAAGCGCAGGATGGTGTTGTCCGTCAGGTCGGCGGACAGGTTGATGCTGGGCAGCGTGTCGGTGTAGCTGGTGCCGCCGGTGGTGGGGTCGCTGGCGCTGGTGCTGGGGTTCCACAGCAGGCCGTTGCTCCACTGCTTGGCATGCACGACGCGCAGGCCCAGCGTGCCGTGGATGGGCACGCCCCAATCGAACTCCAGGCCCAGCTTGGCGTGGGCCGCCGTGACCTTCTCGTGCACGGACCAGATGCGCCCCGGCGCCTGGTCGGCCGCGGCGGTGGCCGTGTCGTACAAGCCGACCACGCTGGGCAGGTCGAAATTGACCATGCGGATGTTGCTGCCGGCAAAGGTCAGGTCGGTCGGCTCGCGCAGCAGGTTGGACGGGATCAGCACCGGTGTGCGGTTGTTCTTGAGGTTGTAGTAGACCTCGGTGCGGTTCATGGACTTGTCGCGCTCCGAGTAGTCCACGCCCGCCTGGAAGTTGCTGAGCCAGCTGTCGAACGTGCGCCCCGCGGTCAGCTTGAGCGCCTTGATCTGATCGCGCACCTTGGGGAACTGGCTGCGGCCGTCACGGCCCCAGTTGGCGGGGTCGGTCAGGTAGACGGTCTTGGGGTCGGCGAAGTCGAACGCCGGCGCGAACGTGGAGCGGCCGTCACCGGTGACGATGTTGGCCTGGCCCAGGCTCACGCGGCTCAGCGAGCCGGCCTGCACCTCGGCGTTCTGCTCATCGCGCTTGGCCTTGGACCAGCTCAGGTCACCGGCCAGCTTCCAGTCGGCCAGCTTCAGTTCGTTGTTCCAGCCGACGGCGCGGATGTCGTCCTGGCGCTTGTTGTAGGTCGTCAGCGCCACCGGCGTGGTGTTGTTGACGATGCCGCTGGTGACGATCTTGTCGCCGTTGACCAGCGTCGTCTGCGCATTGCTCCAGCTGGCACCCGACCAGGTCGACATGTCGGACATCACCGTGCGGCGCGCCTCGGTCTGGTCGAACTTGGAGTAGTACAGGTCCAGCGTGCTGTGGAAGCCGTTGCCGGGCTTGTACTCCAGCACGCCCATCAGGCCGTCGCGCTTCTGGCGCGACGACGCCGCACCCAGTTCGAAGCCCTGCAGCGCGACCGCGTCGGTCGGCACGCCGGGCAGCGGCGCACCCCAGTCATTGGTGTTGGCCCACCACCAGCTCTTGTAGTGCTTCTCCTGGTTGGGTGAGTCCAGGTGCGCAAAGCCCACGGCGGCGCCCCAGGTGCGGTCGGCCGACTGCGTCACCCAAGACGCACTGAGGCGGTTGCCGGTGCCCGAGATCTCGGGGTTCAGCGAGCCGTTGGAATTGCGCTCGATGCGCGCGCCGATGACCATCTGCGACGCCGCAAAGTCCAGCGGCCGCAGCGTCTTCATGTTGATGGTGCCCGACAGCCCCTGCGCCGACAGGCTCGCGTCCGGCGTCTTGTAGACCGTGGCGGCGTTGATCAGCTCGGACGGGAACTGGTCGTACTCCACCGAACGGTTGTCGCCGGTGGAGACGATCTCGCGGCCGTTCAGCAGCGTCACGCCGTAGCGCGGCGCCATGCCGCGAATGCTGATGACGGAAGACCGCCCCGCCACGCGCTGGGCCGTCAGGCCGGGCAGGCGCGAGATCGCGTCGGCGATGGACACGTCGGGCAGCTTGCCGATGTCCTCGGCCGAGATGGCCTCGACGATGGCGTCGGCATTGCGCTTGGTGCTGATCGATGACTCCAGGCTGGCACGAAAGCCCGACACCGTGACGGTGTCCAGCTTCTGCGCATCGGTGGGTGCCGGCGGCGTCTGCGCCAGCGCCAGCAGCGGCGCGCTCAGCAGGCTCGCGCAGACGGCGGCGACCGGGTTCAGGCGCAGCCGCTGCGCGGCCGATCTGGCTGAACCGGCGGGAAGGACGCGCACGGCGGCGCGCAAGGTGTGGCGTTGCATTTCTTCTGTCTCCTGGTTCTGTCTTGTTCGCTCGCTGGCGGCCCTCTGCCGGCGTCGCCTCCTTGCCAGGCAAGGGGGTCGCGCCGCAAAATGGAACCGGTTCCAACCGCGGCGCAAATCTAATGCGTCACAGTTCGCGCTGTCAATCTCGTCGGCCCGGGGGTTGACGTTTTTTTGTCTCACCCACTACCGTCGCGGCCCGACCGACAAACTCACGATGCCCCACGCACCCACTCTCATGGCCGCCCTGCTCGCCCTGGCGGCCACGGCCGCGACGGCTGAGACCGCCCCCATCGTGCAGGCCTGGCCCGCGCGCAAGCCCGTGCGCGACGCGGCGCTCGAAGCCAGGGTGGACGCGGCGCTGAAGACGCTGACCCTGCGCCAGAAGATCGGCCAGATGACCCAGCCCGAGATCCGCGCCATCACGCCGGACGAGGTGCGCGACTACGGCATCGGCACGGTGCTGAACGGCGGCGGCAGCTGGCCTGGGCAGGACCGCAACGCCACGCCGGCACAGTGGCGCGCGCTGTCCGGGCAGCTTCAGGCTGCGGCGCTGCAGGCTACGCCGGGCATCCCGCTGCTCTGGGGCACGGATGCCGTGCACGGCCACAACAATGTGCGCGGCGCGACGCTGTTCCCTCACCACATCGCACTCGGCGCGACGCACGACGCCGACCTCGTGCGCGACATCGGCCACGCCACCGCCCGCGCCGTGCGCGCCACGGGCGTGCAATGGACCTTCGCGCCGACGCTGGCCGTCGTGCAGGACGTGCGCTGGGGCCGCAGCTACGAGAGTTTCGGCGCCGACCCGGCCCTCGTGCGTCGCCTCGGCCAGGCCGAGGTCGAAGGCTTGCAGGACGGCCTGAAGGAAGGCCGCGGCGTGCTGGCCACGGCCAAGCATTTCGTCGCCGATGGCGGCACGCGCCGCGGCATCGACCAGGGCGTCAGCCACGCGACGCCTGCTGAACTGGCGCAGGTGCACGGTGCCGGCTACCTCGGCGCGCTGGATGCCGGCGTGCTGACCGTGATGGCCTCGTTCAACAGCTGGACCGACAGCGCCGACTACACCGCGCACGGCAAGATGCACGGCAACAAGACGCTGCTGACCGACGTGCTCAAGGAGCGCCTGGCCTTCGACGGCCTCGTCGTCAGCGACTGGGACGGCATCGCCCAGATCCCCGGTTGCACGCCCGAGGACTGCCCCGCGGCCATCAATGCCGGCATCGACGTGGTCATGGTGCCCTTTCACTGGAAGCCCTTCATCGCCAACACGGTGCGCGCGGTCGAGCAGGGACGCATCCCGATGGCGCGCATCGACGACGCGGTGCGCCGCATCCTGCGCGTGAAGTTCAGCGTCGGCATGGATTCCGCCGTGCCTGCCACGATGGAAGCCTCGCAGGCGCCCGAGCTGGCGCGCCGCGCGGTGCGCGAGTCGCTGGTGCTGCTGAAGAACAGGCCGGGCCTGCTGCCGCTGCCGTCGACGGCGCGCGTGCTGGTGGTCGGCGCGGCCGCCGACAGCCTGCCGCACCAGGCCGGCGGCTGGAGCGTGACCTGGCAGGGCCGCGACACGACGAACGCCGACTACCCACAGGGCACGACGCTGCTGGCCGCGCTGCGCCAGCGCCTGGGCGCCGCCCAGGTCATGTTCGATGCCGACGGCAGCCAGAGCGACCCGGCCCGCTTCGACGCTATCGTCGCCGTGCTGGCCGAGGCGCCCTATGCCGAGGGCGAGGGTGACATCCGCGTCACCGAGAACCTGCGCCACAGCCAGCGCTACCCGCAGGACCTGGCCCTGCTGCAGCGCGTGGCCGGCCGCGGCGCGCCGGTCGTCACGCTGCTGTACTCGGGCCGGCCGCTCTATGTGAACGATCTGGCCAACCGCAGCGACGCCTTCATCGCCGCCTGGCAGCCGGGCAGCGAAGGCACGGGCCTGGCGGACGTGCTCGTCGCGCCGGCCGACAGCAAACCCTGGCCCGGCTTCACGGGGCGACTGTCCTTCCCGTGGCCGGCGGGCCCCTGCCAGTTCAGCAGCCACGAGGCCAAGCCCTGGTGGCCGGTCGGGGGCGGCTTGAGCGGGCGAGAAACCACCGTCGCAACTTCGCGTTTGCCCGAGCCCGCCGACCCGCAGCCCATCTGCCCGCTGTGATTCAATCCGCCCCTGTGAAAGCAGAGGACGAATGGCAACGATCAAGGATGTAGCGCGGCTGGCTGGCGTGGGCGTCGGCACCGCGTCGCGCGTCATCAGTGGAAACGGTTCCGTCGCGCCGGCCACGGCGGAGCGAGTGCGCAAGGTCATCGCCCAGCTGAAGTTCCGCCCCTCGCACACGGCGCGCTCGCTTGGCAACGGCACGTCCAAGCTGATCGGCGTCTACATCCCCTTCCTGCGCGGCACCTACTACACGCCCATCCTGCGCGTCATCGACATCGTGCTGCGCACCCAGGGCCTGCACATGGTGGTGGCCTTCGGCGAGGGCATCGAGGACGAGCGCGTCGAGACCAACGACGGCATGCGCTTCCTGCTGGACCGCGACTGCGACGGCCTCATCGTGCTGTCCAACGCGCTGCAGGACGAGGACATCAAGGCCCTGGGGCCGGCCGCGCGCCAGATCGTCGTGCTGAACCGGCACTTCGACCGCATCAAGGAGCAGTGCTTCACGGCCGACCATGTGCAGGGCGGCGTGCAGGCCGCGCGTGCGCTGCTGCAGCACAAGCACAAAGACATCGCCGTCGTCTCGGGCCCGACGACCTCGCCCGACAACGTCGCCCGCCTGGCCGGCTTCATGGGCGAGTTGGCGCTGCGCGGGCTGGACACAGCCAGGATCCTGACCGTGCCCGGCGACTTCTCCAACCAGGCCGGCTGGGACGCCGCCGAGGTGCTGCTGGCGCTGAAGAAGCGGCCGACGGCCGTGTTCTGCGCCAACGACGAGATGGCCATCGGCCTGCTGGCCCACTTCCAGGAGCGCGGCGTGTCGGTGCCGCACGAGGTGTCGGTGCTGGGCTATGACGACTCGCCGAGCGCCGAATTCGCCGCGCCGCGGCTGACCTCGGTGCACATCCCCAGCCGCGAGGTTGCGCTGGCCGGCCTGCACTGGCTGCTGAACCGCTGCTACGAACTGGACCTGCCGGTCGAGCGGCAGTTCGACATCGCCGTCACCTGGCGCGCATCAGTCGCTGCCCCCCGCCCGGCCGCGCGCCGCTGAACGCAGGCGCGCCTGGTCGGTCTTGCAGACCGCGCTGCGGCAGTGCCGCAGCCCTTCGGTAGGCACATGCCGCCCACCGGGCGCCATGTGTCCGACCTCAGCCCCCGAGGGGGCGATGTGCTTGCGGCGTTGAGCCGCAAGCACATCGCCCGCGGCCGGCTTGGGGCGGCCCGGCGCTCGGCCCACGGTTCACACAGGACACAATCCGGGCTGCACTCTCTGGCTTCAACTCCATGCCCCAACGCGTCCTGACCGGCATCACCACCACCGGCACCCTGCATCTCGGCAATTACGTCGGCGCCATCCGCCCGGCCATCGCCGCCAGCCGCACGGCCGGCGTGGAGAGCTTCTTCTTCATGGCCGACTTCCACGCGCTGATCAAGTGCGACGAGCCGGACCGCCTCGCCCACTCCAGCCGCGCCATCGCCGCCACCTGGCTGGCTGCGGGCCTGGACGCCGAGCGCGTGGTCTTCTACCGCCAGAGCGACGTCCCCGAGATCCCCGAGCTGACCTGGCTGTTGACCTGCGTCACGGCCAAGGGCCAGATGAACCGCGCCCACGCCTACAAGGCCGCGGTGGACGCGGCCGTGGCTGCCGGCGAGGAACCGGACGCCAACGTCACCATGGGCCTGTTCAGCTACCCGGTGCTGATGGCGGCCGACATCCTGATGTTCAACGCGCACAAGGTGCCCGTGGGCAAGGACCAGGTCCAGCATATCGAGATGACGCGGGACATCGCCCAGCGCTTCAACCACCTGTTCGGCCAGGGCCAGGAGCTGTTCACGCTGCCCGAGGCCGTGACCGATGCCGAGATGGAGCTGTTGCCCGGGCTGGATGGCCGCAAGATGAGCAAGAGCTATGACAACGTCATCCCGCTCTTCGAGGGCGGCAGCGCGGCGCTGAAGGATGCGGTCGCGCGCATCGTCACCGACTCCAGGCTGCCCGGCGAGGCCAAGGACCCCGAGGGCCAGGCGCTCGTCACCATCTACGACGCCTTCGCTAGCGGCGAGCAGCGCGCCGCCTTCCGCGCGGCGCTGCGCGACGGCCTGGCCTGGGGCGAGGCCAAGCAGCAGCTCGTCGCCCTCATCGAAGGCCAGATCGGCCCGATGCGCGAGCGCTATGCCGACCTGATGGCCCACCCCGAGCAGCTGGAAGGCATCCTGCAGGCCGGCGCCGCCAAGGCCCGGGCCATCGCCGTGCCCTTCCTGCAGCAGTTGCGCGCGGCCGTCGGCCTGCGGCCGTACACGTTGACCACTTCTGATCAATTTGGAACTCCGACAGTCAAGAAGTTGCCGACGTTCAAGCAGTACCGCGAAGCCGACGGGCGCTTCTACTTCAAGCTGCTGTCGGCTGGCGGCGAGCTGCTGCTGCAGAGCAGCGGCTTCGAGCAGGGCCGCGACGCCGGCCAGTGGGTCGCGCGGCTGAAGCGCGAGGGCTGGGTGGCAGACGCACCGGTGCAGCGCCAGGCCTCCGAAGCGGACATCGCCGCAGCCCTCGCCGCCTTCCAGGACGAGAGTTGACGTGGTGACCACGCCCGCGATCACGGAGCTGCTCGCCGGCACCTCGCGCGGCGATGGGGCGTCATTGCAGCAGCTCTATGCGGTGCTCTACCCGGAGATCAAGCGCGTCGCGCGCATGCGCCTGGCGCAGAGCGGCCCCGGCGGCAGGATGGCCGGCCTGAACACCACGGCCCTCGTACATGAAGGCTTCCTGCGCATGGCCGACCAGCAAGGGCTGCAGGGCGAGACGCGCGGCCAGTTCTTCGCCTACGTGGGCCGGGTGCTGCGCTCCGTCGTCATCGACCACCTGCGCACCGAGGGCCGCGACAAGCGCGGCGGCGACGCCATCATGGTCACGCTGTCGGCCGCCAACGACGTGGCCGCCGTGCAAAGCCAGGCCGTCGACCTGATCGGCCTGGACCAGGCGCTGGAGCGCATGCGTGAGCTGGACGCCGGCCTGTACGAGCTGATCGAGATGATTGGCTTCGCGGGCCTGTCCATCGCCGAGGTCGCGACGCTGCGCGGCCTGTCCACGCGCAGCATCAACCGCGAGTTGCTGAAGGCGCGCGCGCTGCTGCAGGAGTTGCTGGGCGACCCACCTCACACGGCTTATTGATGAGCGCCGCGCCGGGCCGCTCCAAGCAAGCTCGCTCCCGCTTGGCGGGAAGGCGCGCAGCGCGAAGGAGGCACCATTGAACTCGGCCTTGCAGGCCGAGGACTGGCAGCGGCTGTCGGCGCTGTTCGATGAACTGGCCGAGCTGCCGGTCGCGGCGCGTGAAGCGCGGCTGGCCGCGCTGCAGCCCCCCGAGCTGGCCGCCCGGCTGGCGCGCATGCTGGCCTCATTGCCCCAGGGCGACGGCGACGACCTGACGGCCACGGCCGGCATCGAGGGCTTTGGCGACAGGCTGGCCGACGCGCTCGCCGAGCCGGCCGACGCCGCGCCCGCACCGCAGGCCGGTGACCGCCTGGGCGCCTGGTGCCTGGCCGAACTGCTGGGTGAAGGCGGCATGGGCCAGGTCTGGCGCGCCGAGCGGGCCGACGGCCTCTACCAGGGCGAGGCGGCCATCAAGCTGCTGCGCGAAGACCTCGCCAGCTCCGGCCTCGCGGCCCGCTTCGCCCGCGAACGCGCGCTGCTCGGGCGTCTGACCCACCCCGGCATCGCGCGCCTGCTGGACGCCGGCGAGCAGCAGGGCCGCGCCTTCCTCGTGCTGGAGTACGTGTTCGGCCGCACCCTGTCCGACCACGTGCGCGAAAACGCGCTGCCACTGGCCGCACGCGTGAAGCTGCTGCTGGAGGTGGCTCGCGCGGTCGAGCACGCCCACGCGCAGCTCATCGTCCACCGCGATCTCAAGCCCAGCAACGTCATGGTGGACGACGCCGGCCAGACCAAGCTGCTGGACTTCGGCATCGCCGGCCTGCTGGACGACTCGGGCCACCAGTCCGACCACCAGCTGACCCAGCTGGCTGGCCGGCGCCTGACGCCGGCCTACGCGGCGCCCGAGCAGATCACCGGCGAGGCCGTGGGCGTGGCGAGCGACATCTACTCGCTGGGTGTCATGCTCTACGAACTGGCCAGCGGCGAGCTGCCCTTCGGCCGGCGGGGCCTGAGCCGCACGGCGCTGGAGCATGCGGTGCTGCACGGCCAGGTCCGGCGCATCAAGCGGGCGACCGGTGCGCCGAGTGCCGCCGGTGCCGGCAGCAACGAGGCCGGCCCCGGCCGCCCGCCCGATGCCGAACGCGCCGCCGGCGACCTGGAGGCCGTGGCCGCCAAGGCCATGCGCCGCAACCCGTCCGAGCGCTACGCCAGCGTCGGCAGCTTCATCGACGACCTGGAACACTGGCTGGCCCAGCGCCCGGTCAGCGTGCGGGCCGAGGACTGGCGCCACCGCGCGCGCCTGTGGGCGCGGCGCAATGCGGCGCTGGCGCTGAGTGGCGGTCTCGTCTTCGCGGCATTGAGTCTCGGTCTGGCGGTCAGCCTGTGGCAGCGCCGCGAAGCCCAGGCCGCCGCCCGCGAGTCCGAGCAGGTGACGGGCTATCTGGCCGAGCTGCTGGGCGCCGCCAGCCCGGACCAGAACGGTGGGCGCCAACCCACGGTCGTCGAGTTGCTGGACCGCAAGCGCCAGGAACTGGCGACACGGTTCAATGACCAGCCCGAGGTGAAAGACCGCGTCTTCGACACGCTGATCAAGACCTATTTCGCCCTGCAGCGCTTCGACGTCGCCGCGCCGCTGGCCGAGCAACGCCTGGCCCATGCGCGCCGGTCCTTCGGCGACGACGACTCGCGCGCCGAGGACGCTGCCGTCACGCTGGCCGGCATCCACACGGCCGTGGCCGGCGGCCAACCCATCATCGATCTGCTGGCACCACTGTTGCCGCGCTGGGACCGCCGCTACGGGCCGCTCAGCGAGAAGTCGCACAACCTGCGCCTGCAACTGCTGGTGGCCTACGGCCGCCTGGGCCGCATCGCCGACGCCGAACGCGAGTTCGCGCTGGCGCAGCGCTCCAACGACGCGATCTACGCCAACAACGCCTTCGAGCATGCGCGCTTCGCGACCTACGAGAACGTGCTGCGGGTCTACGAGGGCCGGCTGCTCGACGCCGAGCGCTCACTGGAAGCCGCGCGGCCGTTCTGGAACCCCAAGCAGCCCGAGCGCATCCGGCCGGCCCTGGTGCTGGAGCGCAACCTCGTCTTCGTGCGCTGGCGGCTGGCGCGCGACACCGCGGCCCAGGCCACTGCGCGCAGCGATGACCTGATCCGCCGCTGGGACGCCATGGCCCGCTCAGGCAACCACGCCAGCACGTTGATGCGCCAGCTGCTGGCCACCTATCTGCAGCAACTCGGCGAGTTCGGCCCGGCCCTCGCCCAGCTGCAGCAGGCCCAGGCCGACACCGAGACGGCAGGTGCCGACGATGCGGTCACCGGCCAGCTGCGCCACATCCAGCTGCTGGAGGCCCGCGTGCTCGCCGCTGGCCACGCCGACGCCGCGGCCGTGACGGCCGCGGCCGAAGCGCTGGTGAAGCTGGACGGCGCGCCGCTGATCGGCGATGTCCGTCGCGCCGATGGCCTGCTGACGCTGGGCCATGTCGCCCTCGCACCCGGCGCCGGCGCGGCCGGCCAGGCGCTGGCGCGCGACATCGACCAGCGGCTGGACACGCTGCGCCCGCTGCTCGCGCAGGCTCGCAATCAGAGCAGCCGCATCGCGCTCTTCAAGGGCCGACTGGCGGGCACGCCCATGGCCTGGCTTGACGCGACGCGCGAGCGCGTGGCCTATTTCGACGCCCTGCCCGAACCCCAGGGCCTGCCCGAGTGGAGCGCGCGGCTGCAGCAAGCCTGCGCGCTACGCGCGAGCGGCCAGGCCTGGGCCGAGGCGCTCGAGCGGGCCGAGCGTGCGCGGCCCGTGCATCTGGCCACGCTGACGCTCGCGCCGCATCCGCTCGCCGACATCGCCGCGCGGCTGCCGGCCGGGCTGCCGCCGGATTGCGACTGGCGTTTCTAGAGTCTTCGCCCTAGGCTCGCCAGGCAGGCCATCACGCCGCAAAGTGTTTTCCCGTAGGAGGCCGTGCGCTACGCGCGGTTAACTTTGCGGCTCCCGAAAAGAAACTCCCGAGGAGACACCCCATGGCCACGATCGCCGCCGACCAGCTTGCCTTGCAACGCCTCTACCACTGGGAGCGCACGGCCGGCGGCCAGGTCACGCTGACACAGCCGATGGGGGGTGCGGAGGTCAAGGACTTCACCTGGGCCCAGGTGGGCGACGAGGTGCGCCGCATGGCTGCCTTCCTGAAGGCCAAGGGCGCTGCCGAAGGCTGGCCGGCCGACGCCAAGGTGGCCATGCTCTCCAAGAACTGCGCCTGGTGGCTGATGACCGACCTCGCCATCTGGATGGCCGGTTATGTCAGCGTGCCGCTGTACCCCACGCTGGCCGCCGAGACCATCACGCAGATCCTCACGCACAGCGAGGCGCGCTTCATCTTCATCGGCAAGCTGGACGGCTGGGAGGGCATGAAGCCCGGCGTGCTGCCCAGCCTGCCCGGCGCGAGCTACGCGCTGTCGCCCGACGACGCGAAAAAGACCTACGAGAGCTGGGACGCCATCTGCGCGCGCACCGAGCCGCTGAAGGGCGAAATGGTGCGCGCGGCCGACGAGCTCTGCACGCTGATCTACACCTCGGGCACCACCGGCAACCCCAAGGGCGTGATGCACAACTTCGGCGCCTTCGCCTGGGCCATCGCCGAGGGCCTGGCGCGCTTCCCGATGAGCGCGCAGGACCGCATGCTGTCCTACCTGCCGCTGGCCCATGTGGCCGAGCGCGTGCTGGTGGAGCACAGCTGGCTGAAGGTCGGCCTCAAGGTGTTCTTCGCCGAGTCGCTGGACACCTTCACGGCCGACCTGCAGCGCGCGCGGCCCACGATCTTCTTCAGCGTGCCGCGGCTGTGGGTCAAGTTCCAGCAGGGCGTGCAAGCCAAGATGCCGGCGCAGAAGATGAACAAGCTGCTGCGCCTG
Organism: Burkholderiales bacterium; assembly: GCA_019509985.1. Lineage (GTDB taxonomy): Bacteria > Pseudomonadota > Gammaproteobacteria > Burkholderiales > Burkholderiaceae_C > Pelomonas. The sequence goes on from JAEKLF010000070.1 coordinate 37,002, forward strand.
CCCATCATTGGCGGCCTGATCCGCAAGAAGGTGCTCAAGGCGCTGGGCCTGGACCAATGCCGCATCGCCGTCGGCGGCGCCGCGCCCATGCCCGTGGCGCTGCTGGAGTGGTACGAGACCATCGGCCTGCACGTCAACGAGGGCTATGGCATGACCGAGAACCTGGCGCTGTCGCACATGACGATGCCGGGCAAGAACCAGCGCGGCACCGTGGGCCCTGCTTATGGTGGTGTGCAGACGCGCATTGATCCGGCCAACGGCGAGCTGCAGATGCGCAGCCCCGCGCTGATGATCGGCTACTACAAGGAGCCCGGCCTGACCGCCGACGCGCTGACGCCGGACGGCTGGCTGCACACCGGCGACAAGGTCACCCAGGACGCCGACGGCTGCGTGCGCATCACCGGCCGCGTGAAGGACTTGTTCAAGACCAGCAAGGGCAAGTACGTCGCCCCCGCGCCGATCGAAGACCGGCTCGGAATGAACCCCAACATCGAGGCCTGTTGCGTGACCGGCGCCAACATGGGCCAGCCGCTGGGCATCGCCATGCTGTCGCCGCAAGGCCTGGCGCATGCCGGCAGCGACGCCGACAAGGCGACGCTGCTGGCCGAGCTGAGCAAGCACCTCGACGACGTCAATGCGCGGCTCGATCCGCACGAGCAGCTCGACACGCTGGTGCTGATCAAGACGCCGTGGACCGTGGACAACGGCTTCATCACGCCGACCTTCAAGGTCAAGCGCAACCGCATCGAGGAGGCCTACGCGGGCAAGTTCGATAGCTGGGTGGGGAAGCGGGCGAAAGTGGTGTTTGGGGACTGAACCGCGTCAACCACGCCAGTACTCGGTGCGGCCGTAATGCGCTCGCAGATGCTCCACCCACAGCCGCGTGCGCAGCGGCAGGTGCCTTGACTGCGGGAACATCGCATAGATGCCATTGGGCGGTGCCGCGAACTCGTCCAGCACGCTGACCAGCCGCCCGGCAGCCAGGTCGGCCTCGACCTCCCAGGTGCTGCGCCAGGCCAGGCCCAGGCCTTCGACGCACCAGTCGTGCAGCACCTGGCCATCGCTGCAATCCAGCCGCCCGCTCAGCCGCAGATGCTGGACCGCGCCATCGATCTGGAAAGCCCAGCCGCGCGTCTGGCTGGCTTCGGAGCTCAGCGTTAGGCAGGCGTGGCGACCCAGTTCGTCGGGGTGCTTGGGCGCGCCGGCGCGCTTCAGATAGCTGGGTGCGGCGACGCACAGGCGCCGGTTGTCGGCCAGGCGGGTGCTGACGAGGCTGGAGTCCGGCAGGTCGCCCACGCGCACCGCGCAGTCGAAGCCCTCGTGGACGATGTCGACGACGCGGTCGCTGAGGTTCAGCGACAGGCTCAGGTCGGCATGACCGGCCAGGAAGCCGGGCACCAGCGGCGCGACGTGGCGGCGGCCGAAGCCGGCCGGCGCCGTCACGCGCAGGTGGCCGCTGGCCTTGAGGCCGCCGGCGCTGACGGCCGCCTCGGCGTCGGCCAGCGACGCGACGAGGCGCTGGCAGTCCTCCAGGAAGGCCTGGCCCTCGGGCGTCAGCGTGAGGCGCCGCGTCGTGCGCAACATCAGCTTGACGCCCAGGCGGGCCTCTAGCCCGTCCAGCCGACGCCCCATGACCGCGGGTGCGACGCCTTCAGCCTGGGCCGCGGCCGTCAGACTGCCCTTGGCCGCGACGAGGACGAAAGACTCGATCTGCTTGAGCTTGTCCATGCCCGGATTGTGCTGGCCTGGCGGCGCAAACGTGATGTCGGACCGCTCCATTTATGCGTTTAAGTCACAGATGAATGGCGCGCACGGTGGCGAATCGAGGGCTCGCCAGGCGGCAAGATGTGCGGCAATCTTTCATCGGTTTTCATGGAGGCCGCCCCATGTCCAGCACCCCGCGCACCACGCTCAACCGCCTGCAGGTCGACGTCGATCTGGCCCGCTTCATCGACGCCGAGGTGCTGCCCGGCACCGGCATCGCAGCCGACGCCTTCTGGGCCGGCTTCAGCGAGCTGGCCCACGAGCTGGCGCCGGTGAACCGCGCGTTGCTGGCCGAACGCGACCGCCTGCAGGCCGAGCTGGACGCCTGGCATGAAGCCCATCCCGGCCCCATCGCCGACATGCCGGCCTACCGGGCCTTTCTGACGCGCATCGGCTATCTCGTCGAACCGCCGGCCCAGGTGCAGGCGACGACGGCCAACGTCGACGCCGAGCTGGCCCTGCAGGCCGGACCGCAGCTGGTCGTGCCCATCCTGAACGCCCGCTATGCGTTGAACGCGGCGAACGCGCGCTGGGGCTCGCTGTACGACGCGCTGTACGGCACGGACGCGATTCCCGAGGCCGACGGCGCGACGCGCGACGGCGGCTACAACCCAGTGCGCGGCGCCAAGGTCATCGCCTTTGCGCGCGGCGTGCTGGACCAGGCCGCGCCGCTGGCGAAGGGCTCGCATGCGGACGCGACGGGCTACCGCGTCGAGGGCGGCCAGCTCGTCGTCGCGCTGGTCTCGGGCGCGACGACCGGCTTGAAGGACCCGGCCGCGTTTGCCGGCTACCAGGGCGATGCCGGTTCGCCCAGCAGCGTGCTGCTGGTCCACCACGGCCTGCACCTGGACATCCGCATCGACCGCTCGACGGCCATCGGCAAGACGGACGCGGCCGGCGTGGCCGACGTCGTCGTCGAGTCGGCGCTGTCCACCATCCTCGACCTGGAGGACTCCGTCGCCGCCGTCGATGCCGCAGACAAGCTGCTGGCCTACCGCAACTGGCTGGGCATCCAGCAGGGCACGCTGACCGAGGAGGTCGCCAAGGGCGGCAAGAGCTTCACCCGGCGCCTGAATGCCGACCGCGTCTACACGGCGCGCGACGGCGGCACGCTGACGCTGCATGGCCGCTCGCTGATGTTCGTGCGCAATGTCGGCCACCTGATGACCAACCCGGCCATCCTGCTCGATGACGGCAGCGAGATCCCCGAGGGCATCATGGACGCTGTCGTCACGACGGCGATCGCGATGCACGATCTGCGTCGCCGCGGCAACAGCCGCACGGGCAGCGTCTACATCGTCAAGCCCAAGATGCACGGCCCGGCCGAGGTGGCCTTCGCCGCCGAGCTGTTCAGCCGCGTCGAGCAACTGCTCGGCCTGCCGGACAGCACGGTCAAGCTGGGCATCATGGACGAGGAGCGCCGCACCTCTGTCAACCTGAAGGCCTGCATCGCCGCGGCGGCCAGCCGCGTCGCCTTCATCAACACCGGCTTCCTGGACCGCACGGGCGACGAGATGCACACCGCCATGCGCGCCGGCCCCATGCTGCGCAAGGGCGACATGAAGACGTCGAGCTGGATCACCGCCTACGAGCGCAGCAACGTGCTCACGGGCCTTGCCTGCGGCCTGCGCGGCCGCGCCCAGATCGGCAAGGGCATGTGGGCCATGCCCGACCTGATGGCCGCCATGCTGGAGCAGAAGATCGGCCACCCCAAGGCCGGCGCCAACACCGCCTGGGTCCCCTCCCCCACGGCCGCGACGCTGCACGCGCTGCACTACCACCAGGTCAGCGTCGCCGCCGTGCAGCAGGAACTGGAGAAGGTCGACCTTGCCGCCGAACGCGAAGGCCTCCTGAACGCGCTGCTGACCATCCCCGTCGCCCCCAAGGCCGACTGGACGCCCGAGCAGCGCCAGCAGGAGCTGGACAACAACGTGCAGGGCATCCTGGGCTACGTCGTGCGCTGGATCGACCAGGGCGTGGGCTGCTCCAAGGTGCCCGACATCAACGGCATCGGCCTGATGGAAGACCGTGCCACGCTGCGCATCAGCAGCCAGCACATCGCCAACTGGCTGCGCCACGGCGTGGTGACGCCCGAACAGGTCCGTGAAACCTTCGGGCGCATGTCCCAGGTTGTCGACATGCAGAATGCTGGCGACCCGTTCTACAGGCGGCTGGCCGATAACCCACAAGGCGCGGCCATGCAGGCGGCGCTGGACTTGGTGTTCAAGGGCGAAGCCCAGCCGAGTGGCTACACGGAGCCGTTGTTGCATGCATGGCGGTTGCGCGTGAAACAGGGCGAAAACGCGGTCTGAAGCGCTCAAAACCGGCCGAAGCCTTGAATACCTGAGCCATTGCGAAGGGCACCCGTCGTCCCCGGGCAACAGGCACATTGCTGTTTGTTTCCGAATGTGTACGGGTAATCCCTTGCTTTCGGGCCATTTGCGTGCGCTCCCCCGCTAACGGCGACTCAATTGGGAAGAACCCGCAGATCTGACGCTTTCCGGGCACTCAGACTAGTCGCCTCTTCGCCGTGGCACCGCGGCTGTGAGGCGCGCCCCGGCCACCACGTCGGGAAGGTGAAAGATCTCTATGGAGTCCCCATGTTCAAACTAAATGCAATGAGCGCAGCGGCGCTGGCCTGCCTGGCCGCCGTCGCCGCACCGGCCCTGGCCCAGCAGCAACTCGAACGCGTCGAGGTGACGGGCAGCCGCATCCTGTCCGTGAATGCGGAATCCGCAGCGCCCATCCAGGTGATGACGGCCGCCGACATCCAGGCCTCCGGCGTCACCAACCTACAGGACCTGCTGCTGAAGAACCCGGCCTTCGGCACGCCCAGTATCAGCCGCACGAACTCCAACTTCTCGACGTCCAGCGCCGGCGTGTCGACCATCGACCTCCGTAATCTCGGCATCGACCGGACGCTGGTCCTGGTCAATGGCCGCCGCTATGTGTCCGGCGTGCCGGGCTCGATGGCCGTCGACCTGAACACCATCCCGACCGATTTCATCGAACGCGTTGAAGTCATGACCGGTGGCGCTTCGTCCACCTACGGCTCCGACGCCGTGGCCGGCGTGGTCAACATCATCCTGAAGCGCAATTTCGAAGGCGTGAACATGGATGCGTCTTACGGCGAAAGCTGGAAACAGGACGACACGCTGAAGAAGTTCGCCATCACGGCCGGTACCAATTCGGCCAACGGCAAGGGCAACATCATGGCCCACTTCGCCGTCAGCAAGCAGGGCGCCTACTCGAGCTTCGCCCCGCAAGGCCGCTTCTTCTACACGAATGCCGCCGGCACCGCGACCAGCCGCACCTTCGATGCCAACGGTGCCCTGATCCCGTTCTCGACCAATGGCCCCGCGGGCGATGGCGTCGGTGCAACCGGCTACAACCGCTCCTCCGTCCGCACGATCGCGATCCCGACGACCCGCGTGCTGATGGCGACCAAGGGCGACTATCAGCTGAACGAGTCGCACAGCATCTTCTTCGAGGGCACCTACGCCAACACGAAGACCTTCACTCATCTTGAGCCCTTCCCGCTCGACTCCGACGTGCAAGTCACGCCGGGTGGCGGCCACATCCCGGCTGAAACCTTGGTCAACGGCGTCAAGGTCGCGAATCCGCTGATTCCGGCAGCCCTGCTGGCTCTGATGACCGACCGCAACGGCGACGGCCTGAAGGACTACAACTTCACCCGCCGCATGTCCGACGTCGCCGACCGCACGTCTTCTGCCAACCGCGACACCTTCCGAGTCGTCGGCGGCGCCAAGGGTGACCTGACCAAGTCCTGGTCGTACGAAGCCTTCCTCGGCTACGGCTTCACCCGTGAAGGCCAGACCGGCACCGGCCAGATCAACACGCCCAACCTGTACAACGCACTGAACGTGGTTCCCGATGCCTTCGGGAATCCGATCTGCGTGAGCGCCGACGCGCGCAAGCAGGGTTGCGTGCCGGCCAACATCTTCGGTGCCAACACGCTGAGCGCCGCTGCGGCCAAGTACATCAACGCGCCGAGTTCGCTGAACACGAGCGTGACGCAGAAGATGGCCGGTGCGTCGGTAACGGGCGACGCCTTCGAGTTGCCCGCAGGCCCGGTCGGTATCGCTGCTGGCTACGAATGGCGCCAGGAAGGCTCGTCCACTGAGTTCGACGCGCTGACTCAGTCCGGCCTGAACGCTGGCAATGCACTGGCCAACACGGCGGGCCGGTTCACCGTCCGCGAACTGTTCGTCGAAGCCAAGCTGCCGCTGCTGAAGAACCTGCCGCTGGTGAAGAATCTCGATGGCACGCTGGCCTATCGCCATGGCGACTACTCCAGCATTGGCGGCACCAACAGCTGGAACTCCGGACTCGACTGGGCGCTGAACTCGGCCTTCCGCGTGCGCGCAACGCGTGCCGTGTCGACCCGTGCTCCGAACATCGGTGACCTCTACCTCGGTGCTTCGCAGACCTTCCCGACCGGCATCGTCGACCCTTGCGATGGCCTGAAGTCGACCGACACCGGCACCAGGGCCACGACCTGCAAGTCGTATCCAGGCGTTGTGGCCAATATGGCGGCCAACACTGTCAACGGCGTGGGAACCTTCACGCTCGGACAGCCCGACAAGCAGGGCATCAGTGGCTACGACAGCGGCAACCCGAACCTGCAGTCCGAAAAGGGCAAGTCGACCACCTTGGGCTTCGTGTACACACCCAAGAACATCGAGCTGCTGAAGAACTTCGCGTTCACCGCGGACTACTACGACATCTCGATCGACCACGCCATCAACAGCCCCGGCCGTGCTTACACGCTGGACCAGTGCTTCAACAAGGGCAACCCGCTGTACTGCGGCTTCATCACCCGTCGCGCAGCCGTGCAAGGTGCCTACAGTGCCGGTTCTCTCGATCTGATCAACCAGGCTCCTGTGAACAGCGGCGGCCAGAAGGCCAAGGGCATCGACTTGACCTCCAGCTACGCCGAGCGCGTCGGCCCTGGCATGCTGACGGCCCGCCTGACTTGGACGCACCTGCTGGACGCCTGGAACAAGCCGACCGACGATGCCGACAAGGACACCTCGCTGGGTGAAGTGGGCAACTCGCGCAATCGTTGGATGCTGAACCTTGGCTATAGCTCGGGTCCGTGGGCCATCAATACGACCACGACCTTCATCGGCAAAGCCTACCTTGACGACCAGTTCATGAGCCAGCTGTGCAACACCGATGCAAACGGTGACTGCCAACCGGCTCTGAAGGAGCAAGGCAAGGTTGCGTCCAAGACCTACTTCGACCTGCAGGGCAGCTACAAGTGGGGCAAGGCGCAGTTCTACGCTGGCGTGAACAACCTGTTCAACACCAAGGCGCCTACAGCTTCTAAGAATTCAAGCCCAGGAGGGACAGCGTCCCTCCGCCATCCACAACCGACATGCCGGCAACGGCTGTCGGTTTTTTCTTGTCGGCCGCGTATCACCCCCCGCAACCGAGTGGCCCTGCTGTCGCGCGGCCTTCAATTCCGACCGGTTTTTTGCCCCGCTGTTGCATTCCTGCCAGCAATGAGGGGCAACCCCCGGGTTACTTGCGGATACGTTACTTCACACTCCGCGCTCTTCGCCGCGCCGCGCGTTCGACTTCCAGTTTCACGAACGCAATCCCTAATTTCATGGCAGCGGATTCTTTTTGCAGGAGTAATGCATGTTCAAACGCAACGTCATCAGCGCAGCGGCGCTGATCGGCCTCGGGGTTGCCACCACGGCAATGGCCCAGCAGACCCTGGAGCGCGTCGAGATCACCGGCTCGGCCATCCGCCGCTCGGTCAATGACGAAGGCGCCCTGCCGATCACCGTGGTCAAGGTCGACGACCTGCGTCAGCAAGGTGTCACCAGCGTCGAAGGCATCATGGAACTGCTGTCCGCCAGCCAGTCCAGCAGCCCCGGCACCAATTCCATCGGTTCCAGCACCGGTGGTGCCGCCTACGCCAACCTGCGCGCCCTCGGCAGCAACAAGACCCTCGTGCTGCTCAACGGCCGCCGCATGACGTCGTTTGCCTTTGATGCGAACGCGGTCGACCTGAACTCCATCCCCTTCGCCGTGATCGAGCGTGTTGAAGTGCTGCGTGACGGTGCCTCGGCCGTCTACGGTACCGACGCCATTGGCGGCGTCATCAACTTCATCACCAAGTCCAACTTCCGCGGCGGCCAGATCGTGGCCGAAATGACTAAGCCCAGCAAGGATGGCGGCAAAAAGGAAGGCGGCTCGGTCACCTTCGGCTTCGGCGACCTGGAGAAGGACAAGTTCAACTTCTGGGGCTCGCTCGATTCGCGCCGTCAACAGCGCGTGCGTGCACTGGACCGTGAATTCGCGAAGACCGGCATCATCCCGAGCCGCGGCGTGAACGGCAACTCGGGCACGACCTTCCCCGGCAACTTCAACGGCAGCTTCATCGTGCCGGTGTCGGCGAACTTCCCGACGGGCCGCGAGACCCGCGCCTACAACGTGACGGCGCCGAATTGCGCACCGCCGCTGTCGCTTGTGAACCCGACGAACGCCAACGCCTGTGTGTTCGACTTCAGTTCGACGATCGACATCATTCCGGACGTGAAGCAAAACACGGTCGCGGGCCACATGTCGATCAAGGTCGCCGACGACCACACGCTGACCTTCGAAGGCCTGTCCACGGACAACAAGAACACGGCCCGCGTGGCGCCTGATCCCGTGTCCGGCATCACCATCAACCCGGGCAACCCGGCCTATCCGACCACCGTCCCTGGCATGGACACGACCAAGGCCATCAACGCCGCCTGGCGCATGGTGCCGGCGGGTCCGCGAACCAATGAGTCGAACTCGTCGGCCAAGCGCGCCGTCGTCGACCTGAGCGGTGTCATCGCCAGCTGGGACTACCGCCTGGGTGCCATGCTGTCGCGCAGCACGGCCAACGACGCTGCCGTAGACGGCTATGTCAGCGCGCCTTTCGTACGCGCCCAAGTGGCCGCCGGCAACCTGAACCCCTTCCGCGACGCGACGGCCGCTGAACTGGCCGTCATCCAGCAGGCCAAGCGCAAGGGCGTCTTCGGCTTCGCGGCCGGCGAAACCAAGGGCTTCGACGTGCGCGCCAGCCGCGACCTGTTCGCACTGCCTGGCGGCAGCGCGGCGGTTGCACTGGCGGCCGAAGTTCGCAAGGAGAACTACGCCTTCGACACCAACGATGATGTCGTCACCAACATCCCGTCGGCCGGCCGGTCGATCAATCACAAGCACGGCGACCGCACCGTCAAGGCCTATGGCGGCGAACTGCTGCTGCCGGTCTGGAAGAACGTCGAGGTCCAGCTCGCACTGCGCACGGACGATTACTCCGACGCCGGCAAGACGACCAACCCCAAGATCGGCATCCGCTTCCAACCGATCAAGGAAGTCGTGCTGCGCGGCTCTTACAACACGGGCTTCCGCGCACCTGGCCTGGATGACCTGAATGCCCCGCAAACGGTGACGTTCTCGTCCGGCGCCAAGAACGACCCGCTCCTGTGCGATGCGAACGGCAAGGCCATCGGCTCGCTGGGCGGCGTGCAAAGCCGCGACTGCGGCCTGCAGCCTCAAGTGCAGAACGGCGGCAACCCGAAACTGAAGCCGGAAAAGTCCAAGACCTTCACGGTCGGCGCGGCGTTTGAGCCGATCAAGGATCTCACGTTCTCGATCGACTACTGGAACATCAGTCTGCGAGACCAGATCAGCGTCCTGCCGCTGGACACGATCATCAAGGACCCGACCCGCTACGCCGCAAACTTCGTGCGTTGCAACACGCTGCCCGTTGCCGTCCAAAACACGCTGAACCGTTGCGCTGGCCTGGACAACAACAGCCCCGCCATCGGCTACATCATTCAGCTGAACGACAACATCGGCAAGGTCAAGACCAAGGGCTTCGACCTCACGGCCGGCTACAACATGAAGCTGGGCGGCCTGGGTGCTCTGGCATTGGCCTACGACGGCACCTACGTCAAGAGCTACAAGTACCAGACCAACCCGAGCGATCCCTTCAAGGAAAACGTCGGCATCTACAGCGACGGCAGCCCCGTCTTCAAGTGGAAGCACAACGTCAGCGCCGCTTGGTCCCTCGGTGACATCGGTGCCCGCATGAGCTTGCGCCACCAGAGCGGCTACATCGACCAGAACGATCCGACCACGGTCGTTGGTGGCCCGTCGTTCTACGGCGATGTCAACTCCTACACGCTGGTGGACCTGTCCGGCACCTACAAGTTCACCAAGCTGTCGTCGCTGACGATTGGCGTGAAGAACCTGTTCGACAAGGATCCCCCGTTCTCGAACCAATCCAGCCGTTCGCAGCGTGGCTATGACCCGCGCTACACCGACCCGCTGGGCCGCTCGCTGTTCGTGCGCGCCGCCTACGGCTTCTAAGCCCTTCGCGTCTCGCTGCAAGGCCCGCTTCGGCGGGCCTTTTTTCATGGCGGCGCTGGCCGACAATCGCGGCCCGCCCGCTTTTAACGTTTGCTGCTTCGATGCTCGCTGAAGTCCTCATCATTGGCGCCGGCCCCGCCGGCAGCGCCTGCGCGCGCGTACTCGCTCTCGCCGGCGTCGACGTGCTGCTCGTCGACCAGCACCCCCCCGGCCGCGACAAGATCTGTGGCGACGGACTGATTCCCGATGCACACAAGGCCCTGGCCCGGCTCGGGCTGCTCGACGCGGTCATGCGGCGGGCTCAGCATGTGGCCCACGTCGGCTGCATCGGTCCGCGCGGCGGGCGTATCGATGTGCCGGGCTCGCTGGCCGTGCTGCCGCGGCGCGAGCTGGACGCGTTGCTGCTACAGGCGGCGCGGGATGCCGGCGCTCGCTTCGAGCAGGCCCGTTTCGAGGCGCCGCTGGAGCAGGACGGCCGCATCGTCGGCGCGCGGCTCAAGCATGGCGACGAGATCGTCGAGGCCCGGGCCCAGTGGGTCGTCCTCGCCACCGGTGCCGTGCCCAAGGCCCTGACCGCCGCCGGCATGTGCGAGCGCCACACGCCCAGCGGCGTCGCGCTGCGCGGCTATGTGAAGGCGCCGCAGATGGTCGACAGGATCAAGGCGCTGGAAGTGGTCTGGGACAAGTCGGTGCGGCCCGGTTATGGCTGGATCTTCCCGGCGCCGGATGGTCATTTCAATATCGGCGTAGGCGTGACCGACTCGCACCGGGACCTCGGCGGCAAGGGTCGCAAGAAGGACGTCAACCTGCGCGCCATCTTCGATGCCTTTGTCGAGAAATACGCGCCGGCGGCCGAGCTGATGCGCGTCGGAGACATGGTCGGCGAACTCAAGGGCGCACCGCTGCGCTGCACGCTGACGGGCGCGCGGTGGACGCGGCCCGGCCTGCTCGTCACCGGCGAGGCGGCGGGAAGCACTTACTCCTTCACCGGCGAGGGCATCGGCAAGGCGATGGAGACGGGCATGCTGGCGGCCAATGCCATCCTGGCCCATGCCGACGACACCACGGCGCGCGCCGCCTATGAGGCCAGCCTGACGGCACTCAAGCCCAAGTTCGACCTGTACGAACGCGCCAACCGAGTGAATGCCCATCCCTGGCTCGCCGACTTGCTGATCTGGCGCGCGAAGAAAAGCCCGCGCCTGCTGGCCCGCATGAGCGGCGTGCTGAACGAAACCAGCAACCCTGGCAACCTGGTCAGCCTCAAGGGTCTGTCGCGACTGTTCATCGAATAGCGGCCTGGTCAGCGCCGCTTGATTCGGCAGTTAGCAAAAGTCGCCGAATCCCTAGTTTCGATGTGACTTCTGGCACTGCGAAATTAACGCCACGGTTCGGCAACTGTTCGTAAAGAGGCCAAATCCCATCCCGACGATCTCGCAAACTGACTGTTCACCGCCGTGAGAGCGCGGGTTTGCTGCAGATGACGGCACCTGCCCCACGGCGCCCCAAGTCTGTTGTGGAGTTTCGTCAACATGTTGAAGCGCAATGCAATCAGCCTGGCCGTGATGGCCGGGTTAGGCGCGATGGCTGCTCAGTCTCACGCCCAGGAGCAACTCGAGCGCATCGAGATCACCGGCTCGGCGATCAAGCGGCTTGATGCCGAGACCGCCGTGCCGGTCACCGTCGTCAAGATGGAAGACCTGAAGAAGTCCGGCATCACGTCGGTCGAACAAATCATGGCCAACCTGACGGCCGTGCAGGTCTCGAACAACACCGCCCAGTCCATCGGTTCATCCAGCGGCGGCGCCTCGTTCGCCGACCTGCGCGGCATCGGCCAGGACAAGACCCTCGTGCTGTTGAACGGCCAGCGCATCGCCAACAACGCGGTCGACGGCTCGGCCCCCGACCTGAACATGATCCCGTTCGCGGCCATCGAGCGCATCGAGGTGCTGCGCGACGGCGCCTCGTCGCTGTACGGCACGGACGCCATCGGCGGCGTCATCAACTTCATCACCAAGACCAACTACAAGGGCGCCACGGCCACCGTCGGCGTCGACTCACCGCAGCACCCGGGCGGCAAGAGCCGCAACGCCAACGTCGGCTTCGGTTTCGGCGACCTGGCCTCGCAGGGCTTCAACGTCTTCGGCTTCGCCAGCTACCGCAAGCAGGATGTCATCGACGGCACGCAGCGCACCTTCAACCGGCGCGTCGTCGGCGGCCTGTCCTACAGCACCGACCCGGCCAACTACACGCAGGACTTCGTCCACTACTACAACCCGACACTGCCCACCTGCTCGGGCACCCAGGTCGTCAACGTCAACGGCGAATGCCGCATCGTGACGCCGGCCTTCGTCGACTTCAGCCCCAAGAGCGAGACGGCCTCGGGCATGCTCAAGGGCACCCTGGTCGTCAACGACAGCCTGACGCTGGGCGCCGAGCTGTTCACCGCGCAGAACCGCGTCACGACCATGATCGCGCCCGTGCCCTACGGCGGCTACTACATCAATCCGGGCACAACATACTTCCCCACCAACGCGGCCCTCGACCCGGCGTTCGACGACGGCAGCGCCGGTGCGCCGGCCTTTGCGCCGACCAAGGCCTTCCCGCATCCGGTGGACGTGCAGCCGGGCTTCGACTACGTGCTCTGGCGCGACTTCCCGAACGGCGGGCGCGGCCAGATGAACAAGAACAACCAGAACCGCCTGCTGCTGACGGCCGAAGGCTCGGGTGGCGGCTGGGACTACTCGGTGGCCGCGAGCTACAACCGCAACAAGGTCGACCAGTTCCTCGTCAGCGGCTACGCCGACGGCGACATGATCGGCGAAGGCCTGCTCGAAGGCATCATCAACCCCTTCGGCGCGCAGACCGACGCGGCCGCCAAGCTGCTGCAGGATGCCGCCCTCGTCGGCCGACTGCAGTACGCCATCGGCAAAATCACCAACCTGAACGCACACGCCAGCCGCGACGTGGGCGACTGGTTCGGCGCCGGCCGTCCCGCGCAACTGGCGCTGGGCCTGGAGTACCGCCACGAGAAGTTCATTTCGGCGGCCGACAAGGACTTTGCCACCAAGGTCGAGGTGTCGACCGGCCTGGATCCCAACTTCATCGCCCAGGGTTCGCGCAACGTCAGCGCCTTCTATACCGAGCTGAACGTGCCGGTCATGAAGTCCCTCGACGTCACCGCCTCCGTGCGCTACGACAAGTACAGCGACTTCGGCAACAGCACCAATCCCAAGCTGAGCTTCCGCTTCCAGCCCAGCAAGGAGATGCTGTTCCGCGGTTCGGCCTCCACGGGCTTCCGCGCGCCGACGCTGTACGAGCTGTACGGCGCTCCCTCGTACACCAACACGGCCGGCGACTACGCCAACCCGGTGCTCTGCCCCGACGGCAAGACCGGCCAACAGTGCAATGCGCAGTTCGAGGTGCTGAACAACGGCAACACACAGCTCAAGCCCGAGAAGTCCCGCAGCGCGTCGCTGGGCGCCGTGTTCCAGCCCATCACCGACCTGACGCTGAGCGCCGACTTCTGGTGGATCAACCTGCGCCAGTCCATCGGCTCCATTCCGCAGTTCGCGCTGTTCCAGCACTACGCCGACTACCCAGCCCTGCAGCAGTACTTCCATTTCGCTGCAGGCAACACCCTGTCTGTCATCAGCAACTGCCCCGGCGCCAACTGCGGCTACGTGGACCAGACGCTGCTGAACCTCGGCAAGACCCGCACCAGCGGCATCGACCTGAGCGCGCAATACCGCCTCAAGACCGGCTTCGGCATGTGGGACTTCGCGCTGAACAGCACCTACGTCGGCAAGTACGAGTTCCAGGACTTCAAGGACGGCTACTGGGTCAGCTCGGCGGGCACCTACGGCGAGTCCGGCCCGATCTTCCGCTGGCAGCACAACCTGACCACCAACTGGCACTACAACGACTGGGGCGCCGGCCTGGCCGTGCACCACAAGTCGGGCTATGGCGACTTCGACCCCGCTGACCACGCGCACGTGCCGTCGTACACCACGACGGACCTGTACGGCAGCTGGTCGCCGGTCAAGGCCGTGTCGCTGGTCGTCGGCGTGCGCAACCTGTTCGACCGCGACCCGCCGTACACCAACCAGTCCGACCTGTTCCAGGCCGGCGGCTGGGACTCGCGCTACGCCGACGCGACGGGCCGCGCCTACTACCTGCGCGCGACCTACAACTACTGATCACACCGCAAGGCGCCAAGCAAAACGGGAGGGGGCGACCCTCCCGTTTTTTCTTTGAACGCCGGAGTCAGACCCGTTCGACCACCAGCGCGATGCCCTGCCCCACGCCGATGCACATCGTGCACAGCGCATAGCGGCCACTGGTCACTTCGAGCTGGTTGATCGCCGTCGTCACCAGCCGCGCGCCGCTGGCGCCCAGCGGGTGGCCCAGTGCAATCGCGCCACCGTTCGGGTTGACGCGTGCGTCGTCATCCGCCAGGCCCAGGTCGCGCAGCACGGCCAGGCCCTGGGCCGCAAAGGCCTCGTTCAGCTCGATGACGTCCACCTGCGCCAGCGTCAACCCGGTCAGCGCCAGCACCTTGCGCGTGGCCGGCGCGGGGCCGATGCCCATGATGCGCGGCGGCACGCCGGCCGTGGCCATGCCGACGACGCGAGCGCGCGGCGTGAGGCCATGGCGCGCCGCCTCTGCCTCGCTGGCCAGCAGCAGCGCACAGGCGCCGTCGTTGACGCCGCTGGCATTGCCGGCCGTCACGCTGCCCTCGGGCTTCACGACGCCCTTGAGCCTGGCCAGCGCCTCCAGGCTGGTTTCGCGCGGATGCTCGTCGAGCGTCACGCGCAGCGGCTCACCCTTCTTCTGCGCCACCTCCACCGGCACGATCTCGCGCTCGAAGAAGCCGCGCTTCTGCGCCGCGATGGCCTTGGTCTGCGAAGCCATCGCCATGCGGTCCTGGGCCTCGCGCTCGATGCGGTAGTCGGTGGCGACGTTCTCGGCCGTCTCCGGCATGGAGTCGACACCGTACTGCGTCTTCATCGCCTTGTTGACGAAGCGCCAGCCTATGGTGGTGTCATAGACCGCGTTCGCGCGGCTGAAGGCACTCTCGGCCTTGGGCATCACGAAGGGCGCGCGGCTCATGCTCTCGACACCGCCGGCAATCATCAGCCCGGCTTCGCCGGCGCGGATGGCGCGGGCCGCCGTGCCCACCGCATCCAGGCCCGAGCCGCACAGCCGGTTGATCGTGCTGCCGGGCACGTCCATCGGCAGGCCGGCCAGCAGCGCGGCCATGCGCGCGACGTTGCGGTTGTCCTCGCCCGCCTGGTTGGCGCAGCCGTAGAGCACGTCCGCCACCGCGGCCCAGTCGACCTTGGCATGGCGTGCCATCAACGCCTTGATGGGCAGCGCCGCCAGGTCGTCGGTGCGGATGGAGGACAGCGCACCGCCGTAGCGGCCGAATGGCGTGCGGATGGCGTCGCAGATGAAGGCTTCTGTCATTTGAGGTAGGGGCTGACGCGATAGCGCTCGCCGCGGTAGTGTTGATCGAGTCGGTTCAGCAGCGTGGCCACGGCGTCGGCGCCCCAGTAGGCCAGCCATTCGAACGGGCCGGCCGGGTAGTTGACGCCCAGCTTCATCGCCGCGTCGGCGCCGGCCTCGTTGCAGACGCCTTGCTGCACGGCGTCGGCCGCCTCGTTGACCAGCATCGCGATCGTGCGCGCGACGACGAGGCCCGGCAGGTCGGCGACGGCTCGCGGCGTCAGGCCAAGACGCGTCAGCCAGGCGGCCGTCGCGGCGTCGCCGGCGTAGGCGATGTCGCCGCCCGGCGCCAGCGGCAGGTCGAAGACCGCCGCGCCGGGGCCAAAGTCCGCCGCGCGTCGGCCGTCGGTCAGGCGCAGCTGGCGGCCATCGGTGGCCAGGCCCACCCAGTCGCTGTCCAGCTCACGCACTGCCTCCGGCACCGAGGCGGCGAAGCGCTCGGCCAGGGCGCCGCGGCCGTGCACGACGAGGCGAGCCGCCCGCGGCGACGCGATGGCCATGATCGGCAGCGCCGGGGCGCCGTCGGGGTAGCGGTAGAAGCCGCGCCCGCTCTTGCGGCCGAGGAAACCGGCATCCACCAGCTCCTGCTGCACCAGCGAGGGCGTGAAGCGGCGGTCGAAGAAGTTGGCCGCGAAGACCGAGTTCGTCACCGCGAAATTGGTGTCGTGGCCGATCAGATCCATCAGCTCGCAGGGGCCCATGCGAAAACCCGCGGCGCGCAGGCAGGCGTCGATGAGCTCCGGCGTCGCCGCGCGGTCCTGCAGCAGCATCAGCGTCTCGGCGTAGTAGGGCCGGGCGATGCGGTTGACGATGAAGCCGGGCGTCGAGCGGGCGTGCACCGGCGTCTTGCCCCAGCGCGCGGCCAGGTCGAAGACGGCCTGCGCGACCTCGGGCGCCGTGCCCAAGCCCGACACCACCTCGACCAGCTTCATCAGCGGCACCGGGTTGAAGAAGTGCATGCCGACGAGGCGCTCCGGCGCCTTCATGCCGCGCGCCAGCGCCGTCACGGAGATGGACGAGGTGTTGGTGGCGATGACGGCCTCCGGCGGCAGCAGCGCTTCCAGTTCGGCGAACAGCGCGCGCTTGACCTCCAGGTTCTCGACGATGGCCTCGACGACGAGGTCGATGTCGCCGCTCGGCGCATCCGCCGGCGTGATGCGCGCGAGCGTGGCCTGCACGGCCTCGAGCGTCAGCTTGCCCTTGGCGACGAGCCCCTCCAGCGTCTGCGCCAGCTTGGCCTTGGCCGCCTCGGCGGCGCCGGCGCGCGTGTCGTAGAGCCGCACGACGTGACCAGCCTGGGCAGCCACCTGGGCGATGCCGGCGCCCATCAGGCCGGCGCCGACGACGAGGACGCGGGCCTCGGAAAGAGTCTTCAGGCTCATGGGTTGGTTTTCCAGTTCGGCGCGCGCTTGGCGAAGAAGGCCGCGAAGCCCTCGCGGGCCTCCGGTGTGATGCGCACGCGGGCAATGGTCTGCGCGGTCAGCTCGCGCACGTCTGCGGTCACCGGGCCGGGCGAGAACCGCGCGTAGAGCTGCTTGATCTCGGCCTGCGCCTGCGGGCCGCAGGCCAGCAGGTCCGCGGCCAGCGCGTCGACCGCCGTGTCCAGCCCCTCGATGGGCACCACGCGTTGCACGAGGCCCACGCGCAGCGCCTCGTCCGCGCCGATGCGGCTGGCCGTCAGCGCCAGGCGGCGCGCCTCGCGCAGGCCGACCGCGTTGACGAGATGGGGGCCGATGACGGCCGGCAGGATGCCCATGCGAGCTTCGCTGACCGAGAAGCTGGCCGCGTCAGATGCGACGGCCATGTCGCAGGCGCAGACCAGGCCCACGCCGCCGCCCAGCGCCGCGCCCTGCACACGGGCGATGGTGGGCTTGGGGCATTCGGCGATGCGCGCCAGCATGGCCGAGAAGCGGCGTGCGTCGGCCAGGTTGTCGTCCTGCGAGGCTGCGGCCGCGCGCTGCATCCACTGCAGGTCGGCACCGGCGCTGAAATGCTTGCCGGCGCCGGCCAGCACGATGGCACGCACGCCAGCGTCACTGCCCAGCTGTGAAAACGCGGCGTCCAATTCGGCGATCAGGGTCTCGTCGAAGGCATTGAACACGGCGGGGCGGTTCATTGTCAGCACGGCGACGCCGTTGTCGCGGCATTCAAGATCAAGCGCGGTCCAGCAAGGCATCCCGGCATTTTGCACTTTTCCCGACCGATCGGTCGACTAAACCATCCATACGCCGCGTTCTGCCATTCGCCGCATGCCGAGGCGCCTCGCGCGGCACGCCGCCTAGACTCGCCCGCCATGCCCTCCCTGCTTGACAACCTCCATTGCCGGCAATGGTTCTACCCGGGGCCGCTGCGCGTCTTCACGCCCGAGGAAATCGCCAAGGCTGGCATGCAGCCATGGCCGGTGGCGGTGGACAGCTATGTCGCGCTCAACCTCGTCACGATGCTGCCGGCCCTGTTGTTCACGCGGGAGGGCACCGGCTGGGCCACCGCATTGATGTGGTGGATTTTTTGGTGTGCACTGGCGGCGCTGACGCTGCTGGCGTCGCGTTCCCTGTGGCGCCACCCGACCCGTCGGCGGCTGAACGTGTACTGCTACGGCACCGCGCTGGCGGTGCTCGTCGTCGCGCTGGGCCTGATCCGTCATGGCGAACGCGATTGGGTGAAGCGCGAGAACGTCACCTTCATCATCGCCATGACGGGCGTGCTCAGCGCCTGGTGGATGCTGACGGTGTTCCGCGTGCAGCAGATCGAGGCGCGGCTGCGCGAGATCGAGGACCAGGCCGCCACGCTGCGCCTGTCCACCCGCCTGGCCGCCGCCCAGATCCAGCCGCATTTCCTGTTCAACACGCTGGCCTCGCTGCAGCACTGGGTGGACACCGGCGACGCCCGCGCCGCGCCGCTGCTGCGCGACTTCACGGCCTATCTGCGCGCGACGCTGCCGATGTTCGAGCGCGAGCTGCAGCCGTTGGCCGACGAGATGGAGATGGTGCGGCGCTACCTGGCCATCATGCAGGCGCGGCTGGGCGCGCGGCTCAGCTTCAAGATCGAAGTTCAGGCGGAGGTCGAGGCCTTCATGCTGCCGCCGGGCATCGTGCTGACGCTGGTGGAGAACGCCATCGCCCATGGCATCGAGCCAAGGCTGGATGGTGGCCACATCGACGTCAAGGCGGACCGTTCGGAGAACCGCGTCAAGATCAGCGTGTACGACGACGGTGGTGGTCCGGCCGCCGGCTGGACCGAGGGCGTCGGCCTGTCGAACACGCGCCGCCGGCTGCTGAACGCCTTCCCGGATGCCTGGCTCGAACTGCTCGAAACCCATCCCGGGTGCTTCGCCATGATCTCCATACCCGCGCTATGAACCCAACCGCCCTGATCGCCGACGACGAGGAAGCTCCGCGCGAGCAGTTGCGCGCCGCGCTGGCCCGCCTGTGGCCCGAGCTGTCCATCGTCGCCGCCAGCGCCAACGGTGCCGAGGCCTGGGACGACTGCCTGGCCTTCGAGCCGGCCATCGCCTTCCTCGACATCCGCATGCCCGGCCTGACCGGCCTGGAGGTTGCGCGCCGGCTGTCGGCCCTGGCCGCGCCGCCGCTGATCGTCTTCGTGACGGCCTACGATGATCACGCGCTGGCTGCCTTCGACGCCGGCGCCATCGACTACGTGCTCAAGCCGGTGGACGATGCCCGCCTCGAACAGACCCTCACGCGGCTGCGCGTGCGGCTCGCCCAACCCGCACCCGACACGACGGCGCTGCAGCGCCTGCTCGCCGGCCTCGCGCCGCCCCGGCCGGTCACGCGCCCCATCCAGGCCAGCGTCGGCCGCGAGGTACACCTGATCCCGCCGGACGAGGTCATCTACTTCGAGGCCGACCAGCGCTACACCCGCGTCGTCCACCAGGGCGGCGACGCGCTGATCCGCACGCCGCTGCGCGAGCTGCTGACCCAGCTCGACCCCGAGCAGTTCTGGCAGATCCACCGCAGCGTGCTCGTCAACAGCCGCTGCATCGCGCGCGCCATCCGCGTGGACGAGGGCACCATGGTCGTCACGTTGCGCGGGCGCGAAGAGAAGCTGCCGGTGTCGCGGCAGTTCCAGGCCCTGTTCAAGGGGCAGTAAGCGTTGTCGCAAGGGCAAACCCTTGGGTGGCGCGGCAACGCGAGTCCACACAATCCGCGCCACCAAAGATGCCCCTAGTTCTTGGGATAACAGCCAAGGACCGACGCCATGCCCAGCGCACTGCCAAACCCACGCTTCGACCACTTCTACCGCTACGACGAACTGACCGCCCTGCTGTTCGCCTATGCCGAAGCCCGCCCCAACCTCGTGTCGGTGCGCTCCATCGGCAAGAGCTTCGAGGGCCGCGACCTCTGGGTCGTCGTCGTCACGAATCTCGCCAGCGGCATGGACATCGACAAGCCGGCGCTATGGGTGGACGGCAACATCCACGCGGCCGAGCTGACGGCGTCCACCACCTGCCTGTACTACCTGCAGCAGCTGCTCAGCCTGCATGGCGGCACGTCGGCCGAGGCGCAGCAGGTGAACCGGCTGCTGGACACGCGCACCCTCTACATCGTGCCGCGCCTGAACCCCGACGGCGCCGAGCTGGCGCTGGCCGACCGGCCTCGCCACATCCGCAGCTCGACGCGGCCCTACCCCTATACGGAAGAGTCCGTCGACGGCCTGACGCTGGAGGACATCGACGGCGACGGGCGCATCCTGACGATGCGCGTGCCCGATCCGCATGGCGGCTACAAGAAGCACGCCGGCGATCCGCGCCTGATGGTGGCGCGCGAGCCCGGCGAGCATGGCGGTGAGTACTACCGCCTCATTCCCGAGGGCTTCATCAAGAACCACGACGGCCTGACCGTCAAGGTCAATGCCGACCGTGAAGGCCTGGACCTGAACCGCAATTTCCCCGGCGAATGGCGCCAGGAGTTCCAGCAGCTCGGCGCCGGCCCCTACCCGACCAGCGAGCCCGAGGTGCGCGCCATGGTCGAGTTCATCACGGGTCATCCCAATATCGGCGCGGCCATCAGCTATCACACGCACAGCGGCGTCATCCTGCGCCCCTGCGGCACGCGCAGCGACAAGGACATGACGCCCGAGGACCTGTGGCTGTTCCAGCGCTTCTCGGCGCTGGGCGAGAAGCACACCGGCTATCCCGCCGTCAGCATCTACGAGGACTTCCGCTACCACCCCAAGGACGTCATCACCGGCACGCAGGACTGGGTCTACGAACACCTCGGCGCGCTGTTCTGGGTCGTCGAGCTGTGGTCGCCCAAGAAGGAAGCGGGCCTGGACGATGACAAGTGGATCGACTGGTACCGCGAGCACCCGGTCGAGGACGACCTGAAGCTGCTGAAGTGGAGCGACGAGCAGTGCGGCGGCCAGGCGCATGTGGCGTGGACGCCCTTCCAGCATCCGCAGCTCGGCGCCGTGGAAATCGGCGGCTGGGACAAGATGAACTACTGGCGCAACCCGCCGCCGGCGCTGCGTGAGCGCGAAGCCGCGCGCTTCCCGGCCTGGATGACGCAGATCGCGATGAGCCTGCCCAAGCTGGAGCTCGTGCGCACGGAGGTCCGCGCCCTGGGCCCCGACATGTGGCGCGTGCGCCTGGCCGTGGCCAATGCCGGCTACCTGCCCGCCTACGTGACGCAACGCGCGCTGGAGCGCAAGACGGTGCGCGGCGTGATGTTCGAGATCCACATGCCCTCGGGTGACCCAAGCATCAGCCTCGTCAGCGGCAAGGAGCGCATGGAAGGCCCGCAGCTCGAAGGCCATGCGCCCAAGCAGAGTCAGCTGGCCTTCCTGGGCAACAAGCAGGTCACCGGCGACCGCGCCGTGGCTGAGTGGGTCGTGCGCGCGCCGGTCGGCACGCGGCTGGCCCTGTCGGCGAGCGCGGAGCGGGCGGGCGTGGTGCGGACCGAGGTGGTGCTGGACTGAGTGGTGGCAGCGCAGCCGTTCAGCATCTGCGATCAGTCCTGACGCCGGCCCGCTTCGACGTTGGCATCGGGCGATTCCTCCCAGCGCTGAGTCGCTGTGTTCCAACGCATGGTCTTGTCGGGCTTGCGTCGGAGCTGGGCGCGCTCCTGGCGCGACTGCCGGCTCGGCCGGTCGCAACCGCCGCAATCGCAGACATCGGCCGCATCGCAGCAGCCATCGTCCAGCCCCAGGTCCACGTCGCAGTGGCCGCGCTGCGAAGCCGTCGCATGCCGCAGCAACGGCACGTCGATCCGGCACTCCCGGTAGACCTCGCCGCAGCGGCGCAGCCTGAGCTTCAGCACCGCCAGCCCACGCCGCAAACCCCAGCGCCGGATGGCTCGCGCGCCCAGCGCGGAACAGCTCGCCCGCCCGGTGTGCGCGCGGTAGGCGCAGCAAAAACCCTTGTGGGGCGAGACATAGCGCTGATAGACGCCGATGGCGGTCAGCGCAAGTTCGCGCATCAGTCGACCGGCTTTTCGCTTTCCTGCGCCGCCACCACCGCCTCCCGCCACAGGCGCGCCGGGATGAAGGTGCGCAGCTGCTCCATGGCCTTGGCGATCAGCGCCGGGTGCAGGCCGTGGTCGATGTGGGGCAGCAGGTCGGCGGTCACGTCGGCGCCCAGATCCACCAGGGACTGTGCCGCATCGACGACATGCCGATACGGGAAGCGCTCGTCCGCCAGGCCATGCAGGAGGTGCACGCAGACGTCCTGCGGCGCATGTTCGGGCCGCGACAGGTAGCCGCCGGCAAAGGACAGCACGCGGCCGACGAGTTCGGGTTCGGCCTGCACGGCCTCCAGCGCCAGCAGCGCGCCGTCGCCCACGCCGGCCAGGGCCACATGCTGCCAGGGCAGGTCCAGCTTGCGGGCTTCCAGGCGCAGGCGCTCGATCAAGTGGGGCAGGGCCGCGGCGACGTTTTCCGGGCTGGGCGCTTCGTCCGCCCACCAGCGGCAGCGGCCCTCGGCGTCGCGCAGCGGCGGGTGCAGGTTCAGCGTCAGGGCCTTGGGGTATTGCGCGTGCAGGGCCGCGGCCAGGGCGGCGAGGGTGTCGGGGCCGTCGGGGGCGATGCCGCTGTCGGGCAGCAGGGCGAACAACAGATCCGGCGCTGTTGCATCTTGGGGGAGGCTCATGCAGAGATTGTGAGCCGTGACGGCTATCCTGAGGCGTTGTCCCCCTGTCCAGGCTTGCCCCGATGGATCTGAACGTGAATGGCCAGGCCCTGGCCCTGCCCGACATTGCCAGCGACCCGGCGATGCCGCTGCTGTGGGTGCTGCGCGACGGCCTGAACCTGACCGGCACCAAGTTCGGCTGCGGCATTGCGGCCTGCGGCGCCTGCACCGTCCACGTGGACGGCCTGGCCGTGCGGTCCTGCGTGACGCCGCTGGGCGCCGTGCAGGGCAAGGCCGTCACCACCATCGAGGGCCTGGGCAGCAAGGATCACCCGCACGCGCTGCAGCTCGCCTGGCTGGCCGAGCAGGTGCCGCAATGCGGCTACTGCCAGAGCGGCATGCTGATGGCGGCCGCGGCGCTGCTGGCGAAAAACAAGGCGCCGAGCGACGCCGACATCGACGCGGCCATGACCAACCTGTGCCGCTGCGGCACCTATCCCCGCGTGCGGGCGGCCATCAAGCAGGCCGCCAAGGGGCTGAAGTGAAGCGCCGCACGCTGCTGCTCAGTGGCCTGGGCGCGGCCGGCGCGCTCATCGTCGGCTGGGGCCTCATGCCGCCACGCTCTCGGCTCGGCAGCAAGAGCCTGCTGCCGCCGGTCGACGGCGAGGTGGCGCTGAACGGCTGGATCAAGGTCGCCGCCGACGGCACGGTGCTGCTGGCCATGAACCGCAGCGAGATGGGCCAGGGCGTGCACACGGCGCTGGCCCAGCTCGTCGCCGAGGAGCTGGACGTGCCGCTGCACACGGTGCGGCTCACCGAGGCCGGCCACGACGCGATCTACGGCAATGTCGCCGCGACGCTGGGCAACATCCCCTTCGGTCCGCGTGACCGCGAGGCGGGCAGCGGCGCCTTCAGGTTCTCGTCCTGGATCACGACCAAGGTGGCGCGTGAACTCGGGCTGAACCTGACCGGCGGCTCCTCGTCGACAGCCGACGCCTGGGAACCGCTGCGACTGGCCGCCGCCACCGCGCGCGCCCAGTTGCTCGGCGCCGCGGCGCTCAAGCACAAGCTGCCGGTGGCCGAGCTGACGGTCAAGGCCGGCGTCATTCAGCATGCCAGCGGGCCGCTCGGCCATTACGGCGACGTCGCTGCCCAGGCCGCGCTGACGCCGCCGGGCGAGGTCAGGCTGAAAGCCGCCAACGAATGGGCACAGATCGGCCAGGCCCTGCCGCGGCTGGACCTGGCGGCCAAGGTGGATGGCAGCGCACGCTACGGCCTGGACGTGCGCGAACACGGCCAGGTCTTCGCCGCCATCCGCCATTGCCCGATGCTGGGCGGCGGCCTGGGGCCGGCCAATGTCGATGCCATCCGCGCGCGGCCGGGCGTGCTGCGTGTCGTCGAGCTCGGGCCCATCGCCGGCTCCACCGCGGCCTACGCGGTCGTCGCTGGCACCACCTGGCATGCCCGCGAGGCCGCCAAGGCGCTGGACGTGGCCTGGCAGGCGCCGCCGGGCGGCCGCCTCGACTCCAAGGCCATCCTGGCGGACCTTGAGCGCCAGGCCCGCGAGGCCCACGCGGCCGGCACCGGCTTTGCCTTCCTGAAGCAGGGCGACGCCAAGGCCGCGCTGGCCGACGCGACCACGAAGCTTGAGGCCGTCTACAGCGCACCTTATCTCGCGCACGTGACGATGGAGCCGATGAACTGCACGGCGCAGGTGCTGGACGGCCACGTCACCGTCTGGGCGCCGACCCAGGTGCCGGGCTTCGCCCGTGACGTGGCCGCACGTGTCGCTGGCGTGTCGCCCGAGAACGTGACCGTGCACGTGACCTACCTCGGCGGCGGCTTCGGCCGGCGCCTGGACGTTGACTTCATCGGCCAGGCCGTGCGCGTGGCGCTGGAGACGGCCGGCCTGCCGGTGCAGCTGAGCTGGTCGCGCGAGGAGGACATGGCGCACGACTTCTACCGTCCCGCCGAGGTGGCCGTGCTGCAGGGCGGCCTGGACGCGTCGGGCAAGCCGGTGGCGCTGGCGATCACGAACGCGGGCGACGCGATCTTCCCGCGCTGGGCCGAGCGCGTCATGCCGGGACTCGTGCTGACTCTGGATGTGCTCAACCGCAACGCCTTCCCCGACGCCCGCGCCCCGGCCGCGCTGCTGGCGCGCGGCGACGCGCCGGACAAGACGGCGTCCGAGGGCCTGTTCGACCTCGCCTACGCCATCCCGAACGCGCGCATCGCCCACCAACCCACGCACAGCGGCGTGCCGGTGGGCATGTGGCGCTCGGTCGGGCATTCGCACCATGCCTTCTTCAAGGAAGGCTTCATCGACGAGCTGGCCCATGCGGCCAAGGCCGACCCGATGGCCTTTCGCCTGGACCTGCTGGACGGCCTGCCGCGCCACCAGGCGGTGCTCAAGCGCGCCGCCGAGGCGGCCGGCTGGGGTCAGCCGCTGCCGGCCGGCGTGGCGCGCGGCGTGGCCGTGCACGAGAGCTTCGGCAGCAAAGCCACGCGTGCGACGCGTCATCTGCGCGATCGACTGCGGCACCGTCGTCAACCCGGGCATCGTCGTGCGCCAGGTGGAGAGCAGCATCGTCTTCGGGCTGACGGCGGCGCTGTGGGGCCGCATCGACATCGTCGGCGGCGAAGTGCAGCAGAAGAGCTTCCCCGACCAACCGCTGCTGACGCTGGCGCAATGCCCCGTCATCGAAACCTATTTCGTGCCCAGCGCGGGCCCGCCCACGGGCGTCGGTGAACCGGCCACGCCGCCGGTCGCGCCAGCACTGGCCAATGCCTGGTTCGCGCTGACGGGGGAAAGGCG
>JAEKLF010000159.1 GCA_019509985.1 Burkholderiales bacterium
GGGCAGGCGATCACGCCGATGGCCAGCATCGGCATCGCCATGTACCCGGGGGACGGGTTGTCGGCAGGGGATCTGCTCGACGCGGCCGACAACGCCATGTACGAGGCCAAGCGCCTCGGGCGCCATACCTTCGCCTTCCGGCCCGTCCCCGGCGGAACGAGTCAGCCGGCGGTTTCAGGCGACAACTCGTAAGGGCGCAGCACTGCGCTGCCATCCGTCGCCGCATCGACGGCGGTGGCCAGGGCCAGCAGGCGCGATGCGTAGCTGCCGTCCTCGACCTCGCGCATCGTGAACGTCGTGCTCATGAGGGGCGCCTTGTCGAGGATGCTGCCGATTTCCGCCGCGGCGTTCTGCCCGCCGCTGCCGCCCATCACGCTCACGACGGCCACGCGCGGCAGCACCGCGCGAAAGCTGGCGGCGAAGCTGCGCATCGGGCTGGCGACCCGGCGCAGCCAGATCGGCGCGACGAGCACGACCAGGTCGAACTCGGCAGGGTCGGGGCCGTTGTAGCAAATGGGCGGCTTGAGCCTGAACAGCGAGTCGATGGCGCAGCGCAGCGTGACCAGGTGCTTGCGCGGCGACCGCTCCGTGACCTGTGCCGACTTCCAGACACGGGAGCGGCACATCAACTCGGCCAGGCGAGTGGACGTGCCCGTGAACGAATAGGTGACGACGAGGATCTTGCTCATGGATCGAGCCTAGGGGCCTGCGCCCGGCGGACCTTGACGCAGCGCAAGCGCGGGTGATCGAGTCGCCGCTGCGTCCGCCGCGACTTCCCTTGATGCCGATCAAAGGCTTGCGCACCGCAACCGCAATGATCCATCCGAGGCGGCACCTCCCATCGCCGCGAAGGACACCGTCGTGGGCATTCGAAGCATCCTCGTCCATCTCGATCAACGGGCCAACACGCGCCAGCGCGTGGCTGCGGCCGCGGCCCTCGCCATCCACCACGACGCGCGCCTCGTCGGCCAGGCCTGCGTGGGCTGGGTGGGCATGCCCGTCGACCCGTCCGGCACCGTCGACATGGCGGCCTACCAGCAGGTCGCCATGGACAGCCTCAACCAGCAGGCCCAAGGCTGCGTCCGCCGCTTTCAGGAGCAGGCCCAGGCCTTGGGGGGTGACCTCATATGAAGGGCGGGTCGACGCGGGATTCGCGGTCGACACGATGACGCTCGTCGCGCGCTATTGCGACCTGACCGTGGTGACGCAGACGGCGCCCGAGGAATGGCTGACCCTGGCCTCGCCGCAGATGCCGCAGGACGTGCTGCTGCGCTCGGGCCGGCCGCTGCTCGTGCTGCCCTACGTGGGCGAGTTCCCGATGCCGCCCGAGCGCGTCCTCGTCGGCTGGAACGCCAGCCGCGAGGCGGCCCGCGCCCTGCAAGATGCGCTGCCGTTGCTGAAGCACGCTCGCGTCGTGGAAGTGGTCGTGTTCGAGACACCGGAAGACGTCGGTCGCCTGCACGGCGCCGTGCCTGGCGCCGACATCGGCCTGTGGCTGGCCCGTCATGGAGTCAACGTCGAGGTCAGGTACGTACCGACCAAGGTGGGTGCCGGCGAGGCCTTGCTGTCCCACGCCGCGGACATGGGCGCGGACCTCATCGTCACGGGCGGCTATGGCCATTCACGGATCCGCGAGGCCGTGCTCGGCGGCGTGACGCGCACGCTGCTGCGCAGCGCTCCGGTGCCGGTGCTGATGTCGCACTGACGGCCTCGGCCTTGACGCGGCGCAAACGCCGCGTTCGCCTGCCGGGCGACCATGCGGCGCATGACGCAACGCCACCTCGACCGCCTGCTCACCCCCCAGTCGGTGGCCGTCTTCGGCGCGTCGGACAAGCCCGGTCGAGTCGGCACGACGGTCTGGCGCAACCTGCTGGCCGGCGGCTTCAAGGGCCCGGCGGCGCCCGTGAACCCGCGGCTGCAGGCGCTGGACGGCGTGCGCTGCTTCGCCGCCGTGGCGGAGCTGCCCTTCACGCCGGATCTCGCCGTGCTGTGCACGCCGCCGGACGGCATCGCTGCCCTCGTCGCGCAACTCGGCGCGCGCGGCACCCGCGCCGCCATCATCGTGACGGCCGGCCTCACGCCGCAGCAGAAGCAGGCCGTGCTGGATGCTGCCCGGACGCACACGCTGCGCCTGCTGGGCCCCAACTGCATCGGGCTCCTGAGCCCGCACATCGGCCTGAACGCCAGCTTCACGCAGGCGAGCGCGCTGCCGGGCGAGCTGGCCCTGGTGTCGCAGTCGGGTGCGCTGCTGACCGCGCTGCTGGACTGGGCCAACGCCGAGCGCATCGGCTTCTCGCATCTGGTGTCGCTGGGCGAGCACGTCGACGTCGACTTCGGCGACCTGCTGGACCACCTGGCCACGGACAGGAACACACGCGCCATCCTGCTCTACATCGAGTCCATCACGTCGCCGCGCAAATTCATGTCGGCGGCGCGCGCCGCGGCGCGCGTCAAGCCGGTCATCGTCGTCAAGGCCGGCCGCGTGCCGGCCGGCATGAAGGCCGCCGCCTCGCACACCGGCGCGCTGGCGGGCGAGGACATCGTCTTCGATGCCGCCATCCGCCGCGCGGGCATGCTGCGGGTGGACACGCTGAAGGACCTCTTCATCGCCGCGCAGACGCTGGCGCGCTTTCGCGACAACCGCAGCGGCGAGCTGATGGTCATGACCAAC
The DNA here is from genome assembly GCA_019509985.1 of Burkholderiales bacterium. GTDB lineage: Bacteria > Pseudomonadota > Gammaproteobacteria > Burkholderiales > Burkholderiaceae_C > Pelomonas. The sequence goes on from JAEKLF010000159.1 coordinate 2,672, forward strand.
GGCGGTGGCGCCGGCGTGATGGTGGCCGACGCGGCCTCGCCGCTCGGCGTGACACTGGCGCGGCCGGGCGAGGCACTGATGCAGCGGCTCAACGCCGTGCTGCCGAGCAGCTGGTCGCACGGCAACCCCATCGACATCATTGGCGACGCGCCGGCGCAGCGTTACGTAGACACGCTCAAGGCGCTGTTCGACGCACCCGAGGCGGGTGCGCTGCTGTTCGTGCACGCGCCCACGGCCATCGTGCCCAGCGAGGAGATTGCCCGCGCCTGCGCGCCGCTCATCGCTGCGCGCCGCGGTCGTGTGCTGAGCTGCTGGCTGGGTGGCGACACGGTCGCGCCGGCGCGGCGCCTGTTCGAGGAGGCCGGCATCGCCGGCTACGAAACGCCGGAGGAGGCCGTGCGCGCGTTCTCGCTGATGCAGACCTACCGGCGCAACCAGGTCACGCTGCGCCAGACCCCGGCCGCCAGCGCCAACTGCGCGCCCGACATGGCCGGCGCGCGCCGCATCATCGACGCTGCGCTGGCCACGGGGCGCGAGTGGCTGGACGAGGTCGCCGCGAAGGAGCTGCTGGCCGCCTACGGCATTCCCGTCGTGGCGACGCTGAAGGTGGCCGCATCGCCGCAGGCCGCGGCCGAGGCCGCGCGCCGCATCGACGGGCCGGTGGTGCTGAAGGTGGTGTCGCCCGCCATCCTGCACAAGTCGGACGCCGGCGGTGTCCGCCTGGACTTGCGCGGCGAGGACGCCGTGCGCGCGGCCGCGCAGGACATGCTGGCCCATCTGCACGATGTCCGGCCCGAGGCGCACGTCGAGGGCTTCAGCGTGCAGGCCATGGTGCGCCGGCCCCATGCGCAGGAACTCATCGTCGGCGCCCATGTCGACCCCATCTTCGGCCCGGTGCTGCTGTTCGGCCAGGGCGGCACGGCCGTGGAGGTGCTCGGCGACCGCGCCGTGGCGCTGCCGCCGCTGAACCGCGTGCTGGCCCGCGAGCTGATCGACCGCACGCGCGTGGCCCGGCTGCTCGCAGGCTACCGCGACCGCCCGCCGGCCCGCATCGACGCGCTGTGCGACGCGTTGATCGCCGTCGCGCAGATGCTGGCCGATCTGCCCGAGGTGGCCGAGCTGGACATCAACCCGCTGTGGGCCGACGAGGACGGCGTCATCGCGCTGGACGCCCGCGTGCGCCTGTCCGCGTCGAAACCCTCGGGCATGGCGCACTTCGCGGTGCGCCCCTATCCCGGCGAGCTGGCCCGGGCGCTGCACTGGCGCGGCCGCCCGCTGCTGATGCGGCCGATCCGCCCCGAAGATGAGGCCCTGCACCGGGCCTTCCTGGAGGGAGCCGACCCCGAAGACCTGCGCATGCGCTTCTTCCAGGCCCCGCACGTGCTGACGCACGACGATCTCGCGCGGCTGACGCAGATCGACTATGAACGCGAGATGGCCTTCATCGTCGTCGATGAACAGGCGCCGGGCGGCCCGTGCACGCTGGGCGTCGCACGCCTGGTGCGCGACCCCGACAACATTGACGCCGAGTTCGCCGTGATGGTGCGCAGCGACCTCAAGGGCCAGGGCCTGGGACGACTGCTGATGCAGGCCTTGCTGGACTACGCTGCTGCGCGCGGCACGCAGCGCATCGTCGGCTATGTATTGCGTGAGAACCGCGGCATGCTGGGCCTGTTGAAGCACCTGGGCTTCGACAGCCATGCGGACCTGGACCAGCCCTCGGAAGTGCTCTTCGTGAGTCGCAAGGTTCAAGCCGCGGCCTAGCGGCACCGGCCGCAGGCGTCACTCTCCACGCACGAGCAGCACAGGCACCGGAGCCGTGCGCAGGATCTGCTCGGCGTCGCTGCCCAGCAGCAGCCGGCGCACGCCGCGGCGGCCATGCGTGCCCAGCACGATGAGGTTGGCCGACCAGGCCACGGCTTCGTCCACGACCAGATCGGAAACCCGGCCGGCGACCACGTCGCGCAAACTCGTCTCGGCCGCCAGGCCAGCAGCCTCCACGCGCTTGCGTGCCTGCGCGAGGATGGCTTCGCCGGCCTCGCGCATGATCGGCAGGATGTCGGCGGAATAGCCGGCCAGCGCGTCGGCGCTGACGGCCACCGGCATGGCATCGACGACATGAAGGAGGCGGATGCGCCCGCCGGTCAGCCGTGCCAGGGAGATGGCCTCGGCGAGTCCCTGGCCGGAGGTCGAGCTGCCGTCGACAGGAACGAGGATGCGCTGGTACATGGCCTGCCTTTGCGTGACGCCCTTGGATGTCTTGGCACGGTAGGCGAGGCCACCTTCCCGGACATTGATCGCGGTCAAGCGCGGGCCGCCGAGGAGCGGCCCCTGCAGTTGTGCAGGTGCCACGGCGCCGGCGGGAAGTCTTGATCCAGCACAACGCTATGCGCGGCGCCTGACCCCGACCGACGCCGACTTGTGTTGCCGCAAACCGGATCAGGGCGGCGGCGCATGCAATGTCTCCATCGGGATACGTCCCACAACCCGGAGTCATTGATGAACCTCTCCAGTGCCCTGCGTCTTGCCGCCGTCGCCCTTGCCACCCTCACCGCCGTACCGGCCTTCGCCGAAGAAGGTCCGCTGCTCGTGCGCGTGCGCGCCCTGCACCTCACGTCGGCCAACAAGGACAGCACGGGCCTTGGCCTGTCGATCAACAACAAAGCCTTCCCCGAGGTCGACTTCAGTTATTTCCTGGCGCCCCAGATCGCGGCCGAGCTGATCCTGACCTACCCGCAAAAGCAGACCCTGTATTCCAACGGCAGCGAGATCGGCTCGCTCAAGCACCTGCCGCCGACCCTGACGCTGCAATATCACTTCAACCCGAACGGCGCGGTCCGGCCCTACGTCGGTGCGGGCGTGAACTACACCAACTTCTCCAGCGTCGAATTCGCGCCCGTCGTGCAGGCCGCGCTGCACCCCGGCATCAAGCACAGCAGCTTTGGCGCCGCCTGGCAGATCGGCGCCGACGTCCAGGTTGCCAAGGGCACCTACCTGAACTTCGACCTGAAGAAGCTGAGCCTGGGCACGACGGTCTACTCCAGCGGCGTCTCGGCCGGCAAGTTCAAGGTCAACCCGACGCTGGCCAGCGTGGGCCTGGGCTGGCGCTTCTAGGCCCTCTTCGGCCGACCCAGCATCGCGACGGCCTGCGGCCGCATCGGGGAATGTCTGGGGCCGGCCGGCGCGGGCGTTGCCCAATGCGGCCGCGCCTGGGCGCGTGGGCCTGTCAGCGCTGTCGGCCTGTGGCGAATCTGAAGCCGGCCTGAAGGCTTCGCAAAGCTTTGAAGGTTCAGCCCTTGCGCGCCGCCGGGGCATCGTCAATCGCGTGCATCCGCTTCCTAGACTGACTCGACCCGCACCAGACGGGTTGCATGACGACTACGGAGACAAACTCAATGCACGTGAAGACCTTGGCCGACCTCGGGGCAATAGGCCGCCTCATGTCCTGCCTGCCATTCCTGGCGCTGGCCACGCTGACCCATGCGGCCACGCTGCAGGCCGAAAGCGCAAGCTTGAGCGGCGGCGCCATCACGGCTGCCGACCACAGCGGCTACACCGGCAGCGGTTTCGTCGGCGGCTATGTCGACGGCAACAAGGGCAACGCGCAGACGAGCTTTGCCGTCAGCGCCGCGCAGGCCGGCAACTACACGCTGAAGCTGCGTTACGCCAACGGCACCGGCTCGGCCAAGACACTGACGCTCTATGTCGACGGCGTGTCCCAGGGCCAGGTCAGCCTGGGCGCGACTGCGTCCTGGAATGACTGGCTGGTGCAGCAGACGTCGGTGGCGCTGAGCGCCGGCAGCCACACCGTGGCCTACAAATTCACCGCGGCCGACAGCGGCAACGTCAACCTCGACGCGGTGGACTTCGACGCCGTTGTCGCCACGCCCGGCCACCTGGAGGCCGAGAGTGCCACGCTGAGCGGCGGCGCGGTCGTGGCGACCGACCACACCGGCTACACGGGCGGTGGCTTCGTCGGCGGCTTCACCGACGGCAACAAGGGCAACGCGCAGGTCGCCTTCAGCGTGTCGGCCGCCACGGCCAGCAGCTACTCGCTGGCGCTGCGCTACGCCAACGGCACCGGCTCGGCCAAGACGCTGACGCTGTTCGTCGACGGCACGTCCGCCGGCCAGCTCACGCTGCCGGCCACCGCCAACTGGGACAGCTGGGGCACGCTGACCTCCACCGTCACGCTGAGCGCCGGCAGCCACACCGTGGCCTACAAGTTCACCGCGGCCGACAGCGGCAATGTCAACGTCGACGCGCTGGACGTCGCGGCCGTCTCGGGCGGCGGCGGCGGCACGGGCGACCCGGCCGTCACGCCGGCCGAGGCCGAGACCTGGTTCATGTCCGGCGGCACCGCCGTGTCGACGACCGTCAGCGGCTTCAACGGCAGCGGCTACGCGGCCGGCTTCACCAGTGCCGGCGCGCGTGCCATCCGCACCGTCTTCATGGGCGCCGACGGCAGCGCCAACGCCAGCCTGCGCTACGTCAATACCAGCGGCAGCACGCGCACGCTGGACGTCATCGTCAACGCCGCCAAGGTCGGCACCGTCAGCATCCCGGCCAGCTCGGCCTGGGCCACGCTGAGCCTGCCGCTGACGCTGCGCACCGGCCACAACACCGTCGGCCTGCAGAGCGCCGCGGCCGGCGCCGATGTCGGCATCGACAGCCTCACGGTCCCCGGTGAGCTGACGGCCGCCACGCGCGGCGCCACCGTGCGCACGACGCTGTACGAAGCCGAGACGGCGTCCACCACCGGCGCCATCCTGACCGCGAGCCGCACGCCCTTCACCGTGCAGTCCGAGTCCAGCGGCCGCAGCCTGGTGCGCCTGTCGTCCACGGGCCAGCAGGTCAGCTTCACGCTGACGCAGCCCACCAACTCGCTGGTTGTGCGCTACTCCATCCCCGACGCGCCGGGCGGCGGCGGCCAGTCGGCCACACTGGCGCTGTATGCCAACGGGACCAAGGTGCAGGACCTCAACCTCACGTCGACCTACGCCTGGGTCTACGGCGCCTATCCCTTCCGCGGCGTGCCGAGCGACGGCACCCCGCGCCATTTCTACGACGAGATCCACCTGCCGCTGGCCAGCTACCCCGCGGGCACCGTGTTCAAGCTGCAGAAGGACAGCGGCAACACCGCGGCCTACTACGACATCGACTTCATCGAGACCGAGGTCGTGCCCGCGGCCTACGCGATGCCGGCCGGTGCCTTCTCGATCACGAGCTATGGCGCGGTGGCCGGCGGTGACGCCACCTCGGCCATCCAGCAGGCCATCGCCGCGGCCCAGCCCAGCGGCGGCGTGGTGTGGGTGCCGGCGGGCACCTGGCGGCTGACGTCGCGCATCAACATCTCGGGCGTGACCCTGCGCGGCGCCGGGCCCTGGTACTCGACCGTGGAGCTGGGCAACGACGGCCACGGCGGCTTCTACGGCACGGGCAGCAACGTCAAGCTGGCAGACTTCCTGATGCTCGGCCACGTGACGCTGCGCGACCCCGACGGCCAGGTGCTGACCGATGCGCCGCTGGAGGGCAACTTCGGCACCGGCTCGCTGTTCCAGAACCTGTGGTTCGAGCACACCAAGGTCGGCATGTGGATCGACTCCGGCACCAACGGCCTGTACGCCAGCGGCCTGCGCATCCGCGACACCTTTGCCGACGGCGTCAACATCCACGCCAACGTGCAGAACACGGTGATGGACCAGAGCACCGTCCGCAACACGGGTGACGACGCGCTGGCCATGTTCTCTGAAGGCGCGGCGGTGACGAACAGCGCCTTCCTGCGCAACAGCGTGCAGTCGCCCGTGCTGGCCAACGGCATCGGCATCTACGGCGGCAACGGCAACCGCGCGGAGTACAACATCATCAGCGACACGGCGGTCGGCTCGGCGGGCATCACCATCAGCACGCGCTTCAGCCCGGTCACGTTCAGCGGCACGACCCGGGTCACCGGCAACACGCTGGTGCGCACCGGTGGCTTCGAGCCGAACTGGAACGACCAGTTCGGTGCGCTGTGGCTGTTCGCGGACACGTCCAACATCGCCGCACCCGTCGTCGTGAAGGACATGGTCATCCAGGACAGCACCTACTCGGGGCTCTACATCAGCGGCCCGAGCCAGGTGACCGGCGCGTTGTTCGACGGCGTCACGATCAGCGGCGCCGGCACCTACGGCATCCAGATCAAGTCCGGCGGCAGCATCACCGTGCAGAACGTGGCGGTGAGCGGCGCCGCGCAGGGCGGCATCAGCAACACGGGTGGCATGACGGTGACCAGAGGCACCGGCAACAGCGGGTTCTGACATGCCCCTCGCCCGGTCGCGCCCCCGCTGAACGCGGGCCCGCCCGGTCGGTCCCCCGAGGGGACGGCGATGCTTGCGGCATTGAGCCGCAAGCCCATCGCCCCAGGCGGGCCGGCTTGGGAGCGGCCCGGCGCTCGGCCCGCAAATTTCATCAGCCGCGCGTCAGGCCGCGTGTTTGACAGGCTCGATGCGCAGCGCCCACACCACGCCGGCGATCAGCAGCGCGACGCCGAGCAGCGTCGCCGGTGGCGGCATGCGCTGGCTCCACGCGAAGGCGTAGGCCAGCGCGGCCAGCGTCTCGAAGACGATGAGCTGGCCCGACAGCGAGGTCGGCAGACGCTGGCTGGCCTCGTTCCAGCACAGCGTGCCTAGCCACGACGAGCACAGGCCGATGGCCGCCATCAGGCCCACGTAGGCCAGCGGCTTGTCGCCGAACGGGAAGGCGTAGTCCGCCGGCGCCAGGGCGCCCGGTGCGACGAGGTGCACGACACCGAGCAGCGCGACGCCGATCAAGGCCATCGGCAGCGTGACCAGGCCCTGCGCCGTGGCCCACGCCCTCGGGCTGCGGTCGGCATGCGCTCGAAGCCAGTCGGCATTGCGGATGGGATACCAGGTCCAGCAGGCCACGGCCAGCACGGCCAGCGCGGCGCCTTCGGCGTAGCGGCGTGGGTCGCCGGCCGATTGCCGCAGCACGGTGAGTTCATCGCGGTTCACACAGGCCAGGCCGGCGGCGATCAGCACCAGCGATGGCGCCAGCCGTGCCCACGGCAGGTGGCCGTCGCGCACGCGGTTGCGGTGGTTGGCGCAGATGGCGATGACGACGGGCAGCGTGCCGATGATCATCGTCGGCAGCGGCGCGCCGGCGCGCTGGATGGCGGCCGACAGGCAAAGGTAGTACAGGAAGTTGCCGACCAGGCTGAGCTTGGCGGCCTCCAGCCAGTCGGCCCGCCGCAGCTCGCGCAGCACGCGCCGGTCCAGCAGCAGGGCCAACGGCAGCGCGATCAGGCCGAAGGCCAGGTAGCGGCCCACGGTCAGCAAGGCGGGCGCATAGCCGGGCAGCATCACGGGCGCAACGAAGACCAGCCCCCACATCAGCCCGGCAGTGAGGGTGAACAGCAATCCCAGGAACATGGCCGGCATCATCACCGATGCCATTGCGGCCGCTCCCGAGCGGCGAACCGCGGGACGCAGCGTTGCATCGTTTCGGCCTCAGTGGCTGTTGTCGAACCAGGCGGCAACCGCCGCGCGCTGCTCGGCCGTGCAGTGCAGGCCCAGCTTGCTGCGCCGCCACAGCACGTCCTCGGCGCTGCGGGCCCATTCGCGGTCCACCAGATGGCGCAGTTCGGACTCGAACAGGCCCGGCGCGATCTCGGCGCCGCGCGGCGCGGCGAGGAGGTCGCGCGCGCCGCTGCCGTAGGCGCGCGCGATGCGGCGCACGCTGCCCGGGTCGCGGTCGGCATGGCCAGCCTGCAGCTCGGCGGCGAAGGCATCGATGTCCACGCCATGCGCACCCAGGTCGCCACCAGGCAGGCGCGCGCCTTCGGTCCAGGGCTTGCGCGCATCGCCCAGCAGCTCGCCGAGCTGGGTCGCGCCGTCCTCGGCCAGCTTGCGATAGGTCGTCAGCTTGCCGCCCCAGACGTTCAGCAGCGGCGCGCCGCCTTCACCGGGTCCGGCGTCGGCCTCCAGCAGGTAGTCGCGCGTGACGGCAGAGGCCGAGCCGCCTTCGTCCAGCAGCGGGCGCACGCCGGAATAGCTCCACAGCACATCGGCCGGCTTCACCGGCTGCGCCAGGTAGCGGCTGGCCTGCTCGCAGAGGTAGGCGGTCTCATTTGCGTCGATGGCGGCGCGCGACGGCGGATCCTCATGCTCGGGCAGCTCGATGTCCGTCGTGCCGATCAGCGTGAAGCGCTGCTGGTAGGGGATAGCGAAGATGATGCGGCCGTCGGCGTTCTGGAAGATGTAGGCGTGGTCGTGCGTGAAGCGCTGGTTGACGACGATGTGGCTGCCCTTGACGAGGCGCAGCCCTCGTGCCGGCAGCGGCTGGCCGCTGGCGCTCTGCGTGTGGTCGCGCAGGAAGCGCTCGGCCCAGGGCCCCGCGGCATTGACGAGGGCGCGGCTCCTGAGCTGGCGACCGTTCGAGAGCGTGATCTGCCAGCCGTCTGCGCCGCGGATTGCGCGCGTGATGGCGCAGCGCGTCAGCACCTCGGCGCCGCGCGTCTGTGCGTCCTGCGCGTTCAGCACGACGAGGCGGGCGTCGTCCACCCAGCCGTCGGAGTAGACGAAGCCGCGCGTGAACTCCGGCTTCAGCGGTGTGCCGTAGACCGAGCCGGCCAGGCGCAGGCCGTGCGAGCCCTCCAGCAGTTCGCGGCGCGCGAGGTGGTCGTACAGGAAGAGGCCGATGCGAATCATCCAGGCCGGGCGCAGGTGGGGGGCATGCGGCAGCACGAAGCGCAGCGGCTGAATGAGATGAGGCGCGCTCTTCAGCAGCACCTCGCGCTCCTGCAGGGCTTTGCGCACCAGCGAGAACTCATAGGTCTCCAGATAGCGCAGCCCGCCGTGCACGAGCTTGGTGGACGCCGACGAGGTGTGGGACGCAAGGTCGTCGCGCTCGGCCAGCAACACGCGCCAGCCGCGCCCGGCGAGGTCGCGCGCGAGGCCCGTGCCGTTGATGCCGCCTCCCACCACCACAACGTCAAAATGATCCATGCAACCACTCTAAATGACAGCCATGGACGCTTTGCTGGCTTTGGACCAGGGCACTTCCAGTTCCCGCGCTCTGGTCTTCGACCGCTCCGGCCGCCTGCTCGCGTCGTCGCAGCGCGAACTGACCCAGCATTTCCCCCAGCCTGGCTGGGTGGAGCATGACGCCGAAGAGATCTGGACGGGCCAGGTCGAATGCGCGCGCGAGGCGCTGGCCAAGGCCGGCAGTCATGGGCAAATTCGGGTGGCCGCCATCGGCATCACCAACCAGCGCGAGACGGTGGTGCTGTGGGACCGCAAGACCGGGCAGCCGCTGCACAGGGCGCTGGTCTGGCAGGACCGCCGCACGGCCGCGCTGTGCGAGCAGATGAAGCGCGAGGGCCTGGAGCCGCTGGTCCGCGCGCGCACCGGTCTGCTGCTGGACCCGTATTTCTCGGCCACCAAGCTGCGCTGGCTGCTCGACAACGTGGCCGGTGCCCGCGAACGCGCCGCGCGCGGCGAGCTGGCCTTCGGCACCGTCGACAGCTGGCTGCTGTGGAAGCTGACCGACGGCAAGGTGCACGCGACCGACGCCAGCAACGCGTCGCGCACGCTGCTGTTCGACATCCACCGCGGCGTCTGGGACGACGAGCTGCTCGCCGCCTTCGACATTCCGAAGCGCCTGCTGCCCGAGGTGAAGCCCTCGGCCGGCATCTATGGCCAGGCGGTGGAGTTCGGCGTGCCCATTTCCGGCATCGCGGGCGATCAGCAGGCCGCGCTGTTCGGTCAGGCGGCACTGCAGCCGGGCCAGGCCAAGAACACCTACGGCACCGGCTGCTTTCTGCTGATGCACACGGGTGAGCAGGCGCGCACGTC
>JAEKLF010000245.1 GCA_019509985.1 Burkholderiales bacterium
GCGTTCACCTGGCGCCTGGCCAAACAGCTGAAGGCGCAGCGCGAGGTGGTGCGCGGCAAGCCGGAGAACTTCAACCGGCCGGACTACAACTTCCGCCTGGCCGGCGAGCGGTCTGAAGCGCCCAACGGCAGCGAGTCCGTCGAGATCGGCGTGCGCTCCCGCGGCAGCTCGCTGGACCTGATCGTGGCCGAGGCCATGATCCTGGCCAACTCCGCCTGGGGCGGCTGGCTGGCCGAGTTGGGCCTGCCCGGCATCTACCGCAGCCAGGCCAGCCTGGCGCCCGGCATCAAGGTGCGCATGGGCACCAAGGCGCTGCCGCATGCCGGCATGGGCGTCGCGCAATACACCTGGGCGACTTCCCCGTTGCGCCGTTACGTCGACCTGGTCAACCAGTGGCAGATCATTGCCTGCGCCCGCCACGGCCGCACGGCCGCGCTGGCCGCACCGTTCAAGCCCAAGGATGCGCAGCTGTTCTCCATCATCTCGGGCTTCGAGTCGGCCTACGCGGCCTACAACGGTTTCCAGAACGCCATCGAGCGGTTCTGGACGCTGCGCTGGCTGGCCCAGAACAGCATCACCGAGCTGACCGCCACCGTCATGAAGGAAGGCTTGGTGCGCGCCGACGACCTGCCGCTGGTCTTCAAGGCCCTGGGCTGCGAGAGCCTGCCGCGCGGCAGCCATGTGAAGGTGCGCATCACCGGGCTGGACGAGATGACGCTGGACGTGCATGCCTCGCTGAGTGAACGCATGGACGAGCCGGTCGCAGCAGAAGAGGCGGGAGAGGCCGAAGCCGAGGACGAGGACCTCGAGGCCGCCGCGGCGCCGATCGCGCTCGCCATCGACGTCAACGACGCCGAGCCGGCCGACGCGACCGCTCAAAGCTGAGATGCGCAAGCCGAGCACGCTGCAGATCGCGCTCGCGTTTTCGCTCGGCGTGCATGCCGCGCTGCTGAGCCTGCGCATTGCCGCGCCCGAGGCCTTCAATCGCATCTTCCAGGACACGCCGCTGGAGGTGGTGCTCGTCAACACGCGCTCCAACGAGGCGCCGACCAAGGCGATGGCGCTGGCCCAGGCCAACCTGGCCGGTGGCGGCAACGTGGAAACCGGCCGCGCCACGTCGCCGCTGCCGCCCGCCCGGCACAGCGAGATGGGCGACGCAGCCGAGGCCCAGCACACGCAGATCACGCAGTTGCAGGAACAGCAGCAACAACTGCTGACGCAGCTGCGGCGCGACCTGGCCCTGCTGCCGCCGCCCGATCCGCGCCGCGAGAAGAGCGATCCGACCGAACGTGCCCAGTCGGAGAAGCGCCGCCAACTCGTCGACCTGCTCGCCGAGATCGAGAAGCGCGTCAACGAGGAGAGCGCCCGGCCGCGCAAGCGCTACATCAGCCCGGCCACGCGCGAGGTCGTCTACGCGCAGTATTACGACGGCCTGCGCCGGCGCATCGAGGAGCGCGGCACGCGCGACTTTCCCGAGGCGCGCGGCAAGAAGCTCTATGGCGAACTGACGATGAACATCCACATCGACCACAAGGGCCGCGTCATCGAGACCGAGATCGTGGCCTCCAGCGGCAACCCGACGCTGGACCGCCGCGCCATCGCCATCGTGCAGGCCGCCTCGCCCTTCGGCAACTTCAGCAGGGACATGCTGCGCGGCGCCGAGGTGCTGGTCATCACGTCGCGCTTCAAGTTCACGCGCGACGAGGGGCTGGAGACGACGTTGACGGGGCAACCATGACCGATCGATATGCCGTCGTCGGCAACCCCGTCGAGCACAGCCGCTCGCCGGCCATCCACGCGATGTTCGCCGAGCAGACCGGGCAGAGCCTGAGCTACGAACGGCTGCTGGCGCCGCTGGACGGCTTCGAGGCGACGCTGCGCGCCTTTGCCGCGGCCGGCGCGCGCGGCTGCAACATCACCGTGCCTTTCAAGTTCGATGCCTTCGCGCTGGCCGCGGCACGCTCCGAGCGCGCCGAACTGGGCGGCGCGGTCAACACGCTGCGCTTCGACGAAAGCGGTTGGATGGGCGACAACACCGATGGCGCTGGCCTCGTCAATGACATCCAGCGCAACGCCGGCCGGCCGCTGGCGGGACTGACCGTGCTGCTGGTCGGCGCCGGCGGCGCGGCGGCCGGTGTGCTCGGCAGCCTCATCGCGGCGAGGCCGGCGCGCATCACCGTCGTGAACCGCACGGTCGACAAGGCCCAGGCGCTGGTTGCCGGCCATGCCCACCTGGGCGTGCCGCTGGCCGCCGCGACGCTGGCCGACGCGCCGGCCGCGCAGGACATCGTCGTCAACGCGACCAGCACCAGCCTGGCCGGTGCGGCCGCGCCCGTCGACGCCCGCGTGCTGGCCCGCGGCGCGCTGGCGCTGGACATGATGTATGGCCCCAAGGCGCAAGGCTTCCTGGATTGGGCCGCCGCTCACGGTGCCGAACCGCGCGACGGCCTGGGCATGCTGGTCGAGCAGGCGGCGGAGGCCTTCTTCTTCTGGCGTGGCGTGCGGCCCGACACCGCGCCGGTGCTGAAAGCAATGAGAGCCTCGCTGTGATGCGCCACATCGCCCGCCTCCTCGCCGTGCTGGCGCTGGCCGTGCTTTGCCTGCAGCTCTGGTTTGCCGGCCGCATCCTGTTGATGCGCTTCGTCGCGCCGCAGTCGACCAGCTTCCAGCGCAGCGAGGCCGTCCGGCTGCTGAGCGAGAAGCACCAGATCGCCTGGAGCCAGCAATGGGTGGACGACGCCCAGCTGGCGCCGTCGCTCAAGCGCGCGGTCGTCGCCAGCGAGGACGACCTGTTCGCCGAGCATGGTGGCGTCAACTGGGATGCGCTCAAGGGCGCCTGGCACAAGAACGAGAAGGCGCAGGCCCGCGCCGAGGCGCGCGGCAAGCCGACCGCCAAGGTCGTCGGCGGCTCGACGATCACGCAGCAGCTGGCCAAGAACCTGTTCCTGTCCGGCGAACGCACGCTGCTGCGCAAGGGCCAGGAGCTGATCCTGACGCTGATGCTGGAGGCGCTGCTCGACAAGCGGCGCATCCTGGAGATCTACCTGAACAGCGTCGAATGGGGCGAGGGCGTGTTCGGTGCCCAGGCGGCAGCGCGGCATTACTTCCGCACCGACGCGGCCCGCCTCGGTCCTTTCGAAGCCGCTCGCCTGGCCGTCATGCTGCCGGCGCCCAAGCGCTTCGAGCGCCAGCCGGGGTCGGGTTACGTGATGGGCCGCGCCGGTGTCATCACCGGACGCATGAACGACGCCAAGCTGCCCTGATCTCATGAGCGACATCACTGAAGAGATCGCCGCCGCCGCCGCCCGCCTCATCGTCGACGAGGGCATGGACTGGCGCGCCGCCAAGCAGCGTGCCGCCCGCGACCTGGGCGCGCCGCGTGCCGCGCTGCCGGGCAACGACGAGGTCGACAGCTGTACTGCGACGACAGCAAGGCGGCCGAGATCGCGCTGCTCAACCTCGGCCTGAGCTTCGACGTGAGCGAGACAACGGGCAGCAAAGGCCGGGCGGTGGACATGCTCATCCTGGACGCCCCCTGCCCGGCACTCGGCGAGCGCGTCACACTCTGCCTGACCATCCTGGATTTCGACGACCTGCGCGGCGCCCTCAAGCCGGACGCGCGCGGCCAGACCGAGCGCGGTGACCTGGCCGCGCTGCAAACCCTGCTGGATACCGAATGATGCCGATCACCCGACGCCTCATCCTGGCCGGCGCCGGCCTTGGCGCCGCGGCGCTCGGCGCATCCTTCGCCTGGCGCAAGCTCAACCCACCGGTCGCCTCGGCGATCGCGCAGGCCTTCTGGAGTCACCGTTTTCCCGGTCTGGATGGCGCGGAGGTGGATGTCGCCCGCTGGCGCGGCAAACCACTGCTCGTCAACTTCTGGGCCACCTGGTGCCCACCCTGTGTGAAAGAGCTGCCGGAGATCAACCAGTTCTACAGGGAAGCCCACGCCAAGGGCTGGCAGGTGCTCGGCCTGGCCGTCGACCAGCCGGAGCCGGTCAAAGCCTTTCTGCAGAGGACGCCGCTGGACTTCGCCATTGCGCTGGCAGGCCCGCAGGGCCTGAGCCTGGCCCGCGAACTCGGCAATGCGGCCGGCGGCCTGCCGTTTTCGGTCGTCTTCGACGAGACCGGCGAGATCAGCTGGCGCCGATTGGGCGTCAGCCGCCTTGAAGAACTGCGCGCCCTGGCCTCTTCCTGAG
>JAEKLF010000246.1 GCA_019509985.1 Burkholderiales bacterium
TGTTACGTCCCTCGAAGTACTGGACTCGCGAGCGCCTGATGTCCCCGGTACTTTCCGGGCATTCCTGAGAACGGCTCCTTAAGCGGCCCGGGACACCGCGCAAGCAAGATAGGCCGGTACTCCGTTGATATCGTGATCGGTTGTCAAGACCCTCACGCATCAACTAAGACCAGCCTATGAACCGCATTTTAGGGAGCATCGTCAGCCTCGTTCAACATCTGGCGACTGTCTTCACGGACCCCGATGTCTATCGTCCGGCGGCCTGTCCGCACTGTGGTCGCGGCGGGGTCTGGCACCACGGGTGCTATCACCGCAAGGCCGATCGGCTCAATAGCGCCGAAGAGTCGCTCAACCCGGTGCCGGTCCGGCGCTTCCTGTGCCCAGGTTGCTGGCACACGTGTTCTCGACTGCCGGCGTGCATCCCGCCGCGCCGCTGGTACGACTGGTTCGTGCAGCAGGCGGTGCTGTTGTTGCTGCTGTGCGGGGCTTCGCTGGGCCAGTGCGAGCGCCGCACCGGCCGTCCTCGTGACACCGTGCGTCGTTGGCGAGACTGGCTGCGCCAGCGTAGCGACGAGTTCGCCTTGTTCCTGCGTAGCCGGTTCCCCGAGCTGGGACGCCTGGCCGACTTCGAATCGTTCTGGCGCCACGTGCTCGAGGATGTGACGCTGCAGCAAGCCATGGTCTGGCTCGACAAGGAGTTGGTCGTCCCATGATGCGCGGCGCCTGAATCGGCGGCGGACAGCCCCGGCCCCGCCCGGGCGGGGCCCCACAGACTTTGCCATCTTCCGGGTAGGCCCTATCGCGGGTTTCATGGGCACCTTCACAACCAACGAGGTGCACGAAATGAATGAGATCAATGCGATGGCCCTGTTCCGGCTGTCGGTGCTCGGGCCGCTGGTCAGTCGCGAGCAGTTGCCGCGTGGCGAGCTGCAGCGCTTGATCCGCGAGATCGCCCAGCGCGAATACGCTATCCCGGGTTCGCAGCGTTGCCGCGTCGGCGAGAAGTCCCTCGAGGCTTGGTACTACGCTTACCGGCGCGCAGGCATCGAAGGCCTGGTGCCCAAGGCCCGGGCGGACCGCGGTCAGTCACGGATATCTGCGCCGATCCAGGAGGCGGTGCTGGCGGCCAAGCGCGACAACCCGCGCCGCTCGGTGCGCCAGATCGTGCGCCTGCTCGAAGCCGCTGGCACCGTCGCGAGCGAGGGTTTGTCGCGTTCGGCGGTGCACCGGCTCCTGCAACAGCAGGGCCTGTCACAGCTGGCCGGCTCGGCCAGCCTGCCCGAAGAGAAGCGCAGCTTCGCCGCCGAGTTCGCGGGCTCGGTCTGGTACGGCGACGTGATGCACGGCCCGCGCGTGAGCGTGAAGGGGGTGATGCGCAAGACCTACCTGGTGTCCTTGATCGACGACGCCTCGCGCCTGGTCGCCCACAGTGCGTTCTGTCTCGGCGAGACGGCGCTCGACATCGAGGGTGTGCTCAAGCAGGCCCTGTTGAGACGCGGCGTGTGCGTCAAGCTGGTCGTTGACAACGGCGCCGCCTACCGCGCCAACACGCTGCAGGGCATCTGCGCCCGGCTGGGCATCCACCTGATCTTCTGCAGGCCCTACGCACCCGAAGGAAAGGGCAAGTTGGAGCGCTGGCACCGCACGGTGCGCGACCAGTTCCTCAGCGAACTCGACGAGCGACGCATCGCGGATCTGGACGACCTCAACGCGCGGCTGTGGGCCTGGCTCGAGCAGATCTACCACCGCACGGCGCACGCCGGCTTGGGCGGCCTGACGCCGTTGGCGCGCTACCAGCGCGATCTGCCCCGCATCCGCAGCCTGGGCGCCAAGGCCGCAGGGCTCGACGCGTTGTTCCACCACCGCATTGCCCGCCACGTCAGGAAGGACGGCACGGTGTCCTACCTGGGCGCGCGCTTCGAGGTGCCCTACGAGCTGTCGGGCAAGACGGTGCGGCTGGTGGTCGATCCGCACGCCGCGCGCGTTGTAGGGGTCGAGGACGAGGCCGGCAACTCTCTGGGTCAGGCCACGGCCCTGGACGCGATTGCCAACATCACGCGCAAGCGGCGCAAGCCCGAGCCGGCAGCCGCATTGACACAGCGCAGCGGGCCCAACCTGGTCGAGATCGCGCACGCGCAATACCACGGCGTAGCCGGCGTTGACCACGCCGCCAACAACGTCGGCATCAACAACGCCGCGAAGAAGGAGGCCTGACATGTTCGTACAGCACTTCGGCTTGCGTCACGCTCCTCTCGGCAAGGATCTGCCCGAGCCCTGGGACGACGGTGCTATCGCGCACTTGGCCCAGCGCTTCAACTGGCTGCTGCACTCGCCCGGGCTCGGTCTGCTCACAGGCGAGCCCGGCGTGGGCAAGACCGCCGCGTTGCGCAGCATCGCCAACGCCCTGAACCCGCATCGATACCTCGTGCTCTACCAAGCGGAGAACGACTTCGGCCGCATCGACATCTACCGCGGCCTGGCGCGTGCCCTCAGCCTGGAGCCGAGCTACCGCCGCGCGCAGCTCTGGCGTGACATCAAGCAGCGCGTTCACGAACTCGCCGATACCCGCCAGATCACCCCGGTGTGGATCATCGACGAGGCGCAGAACCTGCCGCCTGAGTTCTTCCGTGACCTGCCCGCCTTCCTGAACTTCGCCTTCGACTCGCGCGACCTCATCAGCATCTGGCTGGTCGGCCATCCGGTTCTGGCGCAGACCCTGGACCGCGCCCCGTACGCGGCGCTGCACAGCCGCGTCCAGGTGCGCGTCGCGCTCAAGCCTATCGTCGAACGTGAACGCTTCCAACTCCTGATCGTGCACGCGCTCAAGAGTGCCGGCTGCCAACACACCCTGCTGGCCGACTCCGGCCTGGAGTTGCTGCGCCAGGCCTCCAAGGGCCTGCCTCGGCTGGCCGGTCGTATCTTGTGCACCGCCATGCGGCTGGCCATGCACAAGGGACTCAACCATCTGCCCGACGAGATCGTGCAGCAAGCCATCGCGGAGCTGCAATGAACGCGGCCACCGGCAACATCCCGATGCCCCGACTCAGCGACGACGCCGTCGTGCAGATCCACGACTTCATCCATCACGTCCTCGACCTCTTCGAGGCCAGCTACGGCGATCAGATCCATCGCTTCTACGAAGACCTGTGCGGCGATTGCATGATTGAGCCAGACAGCCCCGAGGGCGGCGCCGATCCACCGTTCTGAAACCAACCGCCGCCAGCCCCCCGCACACGCCGCCAGCTCACCACTGGCGGCGTTGTTCATGCGGCCCTCCGTCGCCTCGCTGATCCGTCGTCCCGCAATCGCTTGGCGTTGCGTACTTCCGAATTCGCCGTGGGACATCCCGCCTGGTTCGACCTCAGATAGGTCGGGTCAATGAATCGAAATTAGCGCGGGTCGTAACA